>JBJTSJ010000058.1:0-6828 GCA_046076605.1 Tabrizicola sp. | reverse complement strand
CGCGGCGCTCACGCGAGCCGACCTCGACTTCGCCCTCGACGCCTTCACCCAGGCCGGACGCGCCACCGGAGTGCTCAAATGACCAACCAGATGACCGTCCTCGCCAAGTCCAAGCCCGAGCCAGGCCTCTGGATGGAAACCCGCCCGGTCCCCGAGATCGGGCCCGACGATGTGCTGATCAAGATCCACAAGACCGGTATCTGCGGCACCGACATCCACATCTGGAACTGGGACGCCTGGGCGCAGCGGACCGTCCCCGTCCCCCTTGTCACCGGCCACGAATTCGCTGGCATCATCGTGGACAAAGGCCGCAACGTCGAAGGCCTCGAAATCGGCCAACGCTGCTCCGGCGAAGGCCACCTGATCGGCAAGACCTCCCGCCAAAGCCGCTCGGGCAGATTTCACCTCGACCCCGAGACCCGCGGCATCGGCGTCAACGAACCGGGCGCCTTCGCGCAATACCTGCGTCTCCCGGCCTTCAACGTCGTCCCCTTGCCCGACGCCATCGACGACGAGATCGGCGCGATCCTCGACCCCCTCGGCAATGCCGTCCACACCGCGCTCAGCTTCGACCTGATCGGCGAGGACGTCCTTATCACCGGCGCGGGCCCCATCGGCATCATGGCCGCTGCCGTCGCCCGGCACGTCGGCGCGCGGCACGTCGTCATCACCGATATCAACCAGGCCCGGCTCGACCTTGCGGGTCAGGTCGCCGACGTGGTCCCGGTCAATGTCGCCACCACCGACCTGAAATCCGTCTACCCCAGCCTGAAAATGCAACAGGGCTTCGACGTCGGCATGGAAATGTCCGGCAGCCAACAGGCCCTCGACCAGATGGTCGAACACATGGTCATGGGCGGCCGCATCGCCATGCTGGGGATCCCGCCCGGCAAGTCGCCCGTCGACTGGTCCCGCATCGTCTTCAAGGCCATCACGATCAAGGGCGTCTACGGCCGCGAGATCTTCGAGACCTGGTACAAGATGATCGCCATGCTGGAAAACGGCCTCGACATCCGCCGCGTCATCACCCACCGCTTCAAGGTCGGCGAATTCCAGGACGGCTTCGCCGCCATGCGCTCCGGCCTCTCCGGAAAGGTCGTCCTCGACTGGACGTAAGGCTTTCCCTTCGGCCAAAATATCCCCGCGCGGCGCGCAAACCCGAGCGCTTTTGCGTCCTTTACGCAAAAGCGCGAGACAAAAGGCTTGCGCCGCAAGGCGCTCTGTTTTGCGACCGCCGGGACAAGACACCCGCCTTAACACTTGCGGCAAAGCCAGCCATTCCCGTCCCGCATCGGCCCCGAAAAGACCCCGAAATGGCCTGACCCCGTTCATCGCCGGTTCACCATAATGCTGCGACCCTGCAACCATGGTGGAAGGAGACGACAGGATGGACGGATCGCACCCCGCTGGCTTTGCCGAAGCTCCCCCCGGGTCCTTCGTGGCCGACGGCCAGACCGGCCCCGCGCCCGCCCGCCTTCTGGCCGAGGGCACGCGCTTTCGCGTCCGCTGCCTGCGGCTTGCCCCGGGTGAGGCGACCTCGCTGCAAACGCACATTCACCGGTCAGAACACTGGATCGTCGTGGGAGGCACCGCTGAAATCACCGTCGGCGTACAGACCCGCCTGGTGGCCGAAGGTGAGGCAGCGCATATCCCGCTGGGCCGCCCGCACCGGCTTGAAAATCCCGGTCGTCTGCCGGTCGTGCTGATCGCCGTGGACTCAGGGACCTATCTGGCCGACGACGACGTGATCCGCCACGATTGATCTTGGCGCGCGCCACAGGTTTAAGACCACCCTAAGCGCCGCGTCCAAGCCCTTGATTTCCAAAGGCCGGGCACTCTGTCCCGCGTGGACGCCCCCTCGGAAACCCCGGTTTACACCGCTCCCCGCATCGGCGATAACCAGCCCAGCAAGCCTGGGGAAACCGATGCTCCTCCTGATCGACAACTACGACAGCTTCACCTACAACCTCGTCCACTACCTGGGTGAGCTTGGGGCGGACGTCGTCGTGAAACGGAACGACGCCCTGCAGGTCCAGGACGTGATCGCCATGCAGCCCGAGGTCATCGTCCTCTCCCCGGGCCCCTGCGACCCCGCCGCTGCCGGCATCTGCCTGCCGCTCACGAAAGCCGCCGCCACGGCCGGCATCCCCCTCCTCGGCGTCTGCCTCGGCCACCAGACCATTGGTGAGGCCTTCGGCGGCAACGTCGTCCGCTGCCACGAGATCGTCCACGGCAAGATGGGCACGATGCACCACTCCGGGAAGGGCGTCTTCCGCGGCCTGCCCTCGCCCTTCCGGGCGACCCGGTATCACAGCCTCGTCGTCGACCGCGCCACCCTTCCCGCCGACCTCGAAGTCACCGCCTGGCTGGAAGACGGCACGATCATGGGCCTCCGCCACAAGCACCACCTGATCGAGGGCGTGCAGTTCCACCCAGAGTCAATCGCCTCCGAACACGGCCACCAGCTCCTGCGGAATTTCCTCGACGAAGCCCGCAGCAAGGTGCCTGCATGAGCGACGTCCTGAAACCCCTGATCGGCACCGCCGCGAACCGCCCCTTGACGCGTCAGGAGGCCGAAGCCGCCTTCAACGCGCTGTTCGAAGGTCAGGGCACCCCGGCGCAGATGGGCGGCTTCCTGATGGCTCTGCGGACAAGGGGCGAGACAGTCGACGAATATGCCGCGGCCGCCAGCGTGATGCGGTCGAAATGCAACGCCGTGAAGGCCCCGGCAGGCGCGATGGACATCGTCGGCACCGGCGGCGATGGCAAGGGCACGCTCAACATCTCCACCGCCACCGCCTTCGTCGTGGCCGGCGCTGGGGTGAACGTGGCCAAGCACGGCAACCGGAACCTCTCGTCCAAGTCCGGGGCGGCGGATGCCCTCACCGAACTGGGCCTCAACGTCATGGTCGGCCCAGAAGTCGTCGAGCGATGCCTTACCGAAGCCGGGATCGGCTTCATGATGGCCCCAATGCACCACCCCGCGATCCGCCACGTCATGCCGGTCCGCGCAGAACTTGGCACCCGGACGATCTTCAACATCCTCGGCCCCCTGACCAACCCCGCAGGCGTGAAACGCCAGCTGACCGGCGCCTTCTCCGACGCGCTGATCCGCCCGATGGCCGAAACGCTCCTCGCCCTCGGGTCCGAGAAGGCTTGGCTCGTCCACGGCTCGGACGGCACGGATGAGATCACCATCTGCGGCCCGACTTCCGTCTCCGCCGTCGAAAACGGCGCGGTGCGCGACTTCACCGTCCACCCCGAGGACGCGGGCCTAAGCCCCCACCCGTTCGAAGCGATACTCGGCGGCACCCCGTCCGAAAACGCCCAGGCCTTCCGCGCCCTTCTCGACGGCGCGCCCGGGGCCTACCGCGACGCGGTCCTCCTGAACGCCGCCGCCGCCCTCGTCGTCGCCGACAAGGCGGGAACCCTGACCGACGGCGTGGCGTTGGCCCGTCAGTCCATCGACTCCGGTGCAGCGAAGGCCAAGGTCGACGCGCTCCGCCGCCTGACCAACGCCTGAGGCCTCCATGTCCACCGTCCTGAACCGCATCAAGGCCTACAAGCTGGAAGAGGTCGCCAAGGCCAAGGCCTCCGTGCCCCTCTCCGACGTGGAAGCCGCCGCCAAGTCCGCCGCCCCGCCCCGCGGCTTTGCCCGCGCCCTGCGCGAGGCGACGCTGACCGGCTACGGCCTGATCGCTGAGATCAAGAAGGCCAGCCCCTCCAAGGGCCTGATCCGCCCCGATTTCGACCCTCCGACCCTCGCCAAGGCCTATGAGGCCGGGGGGGCCACCTGCCTGTCGGTCCTGACGGACGCGCCAAGCTTTCAGGGAGCAGACGAATACCTTGTCGCCGCCCACGACGCCGTATCGCTCCCCTGTCTTCGCAAGGATTTCCTGTACGACCCCTACCAGGTCACCCAGTCCCGCGCGCTGAATGCCGACTGCATCCTGATCATCATGGCCTCGCTCGACGACGCCCAGGCGCATGAGCTGGAGGCCGCCGCGATGGCGCTTGGGATGGATGTGCTGATCGAGGTGCATGACGAGGCGGAACTTGACCGCGCGGCCCTGCTGAAGTCGCCCCTGATCGGGATCAACAACCGCAACCTTCACACCTTCGAGGTCACGCTGGAGACGACCCGTCGTCTGGCCCGCCGCGTGCCCGAGGACCGGATGATCGTCGCCGAAAGCGGGCTTTTCACGCCGGACGACCTGGCCGACCTCGCCCAATACGGCGCGCGTTGCTTCCTGATCGGCGAAAGCCTGATGCGGCAGCAAGACGTCACCGCAGCGACCCGGGCGATCCTGGCGAAACCCCTGACCGCGCAGGGCGGCCTATGACTTCAGGATCGAGCGGCCTGTCCCACTTCGATGACCGCGGACAGGCCCACATGGTCGACGTCTCGGCCAAGCCCGTGACCGACCGCGTCGCCGTCGCGGTGGGCGCGGTGAAGATGTCCTCCGAGACGCTGGCGCTTATCACCGAAGGCCGGGCGAAGAAGGGCGATGTCCTCTCCGTCGCGCGGCTGGCGGGGATCATGGCGGCGAAGAAGACCTCGGACCTGATCCCGCTTTGCCACCCCCTTCCCATCACCAAGGTCGCGCTGGAGCTGACCGCCGACCCCGCACTTCCCGGCGTCCGGATCGAGGCCACGGTCAAGACCTCGGGCCAGACCGGGGTGGAGATGGAGGCCTTGACCGCCGTCTCGGTCGCGGCGCTGACGGTCTATGACATGGTCAAGGCGGTCGAGAAGTCGATGGTCATCGACGGCATCCGGCTGATCCTTAAAGACGGCGGAAAATCAGGCCGTTACGAGGCCCAATGAACGTGACCTCGATGATAGCGGTTGAAGAGGCGCTGACCCGCTGCCTGGCGCTTGTGAAGCCGCTGCCTTCCGAAGCCGTCCCCCTCGCACAAGCCGCCGGGCGCTGGATGTCTGTCCCGGCCCTCGCCACCCGCGATCAGCCACCTTTTTCGGCCTCGGCGATGGACGGCTATGCGGTGCAGGGCAACCCCGGGCCGGACGACAACTTCCTGGTGATCGGCGAAGCGGGCGCGGGCCATGCATTTGACGGCCCGGTCGGCTCCGGCCAGGCCGTCCGCATTTTCACCGGTGCGCCAGTGCCCGAAGGCGCGACAAGGGTCATCATTCAGGAGGACGTAGTCCGGCTCGACGACCGTATCCTCTTGAAAGAGGGGCTCGACACCGCCACGCACATTCGCCCCATGGGCCAGGATTTCCGCGCCGGCGACAGCCTTTCGCCCCGCCACCTGCGCCCGAATGACCTCGCCCTTCTCGCAGCGATGAACATCGCCGCCGTTCAGGCGACACGAAAGCCCGTGGTCGCGATCATCGCAACGGGGGACGAACTGGTGATGCCGGGCGAGGACCCGAGGCCGGATCAGATCATCGCGTCAAACAGCTTTGCCCTGAAGGCGATGGTCGAGGCCGAGGGCGGCCATGCCCGCCTTCTTCCCATCGCGCGGGACAATCCAGAGGAACTGGCCACCGTCCTGGACCTCGCCGAAGGGGCGGACCTGATCGTCACCATCGGCGGGGCGTCGGTCGGGGACCATGACCTTGTCGGCAAATCGGCGGGGCTGGAGCATGCGTTCTGGAAAATCGCCATGCGCCCCGGCAAGCCCCTGATGGCGGGGCGGCTGAACGGCGTGCCGATGCTGGGCCTGCCGGGCAACCCGGTCAGCGCCATTGTCTGCGGGCATCTCTTTCTGCTACCGATGATCCGCGCGATGCTGAGCCAACCGGACCCGGCGCCGAAACCTCGCAAGGCCCGGCTTGCCGTTGACCTGCCACCGAACGGCCCCCGGGCGCATTACATGCGGGCGCGGCTCACCCAGACCGACGGCCTGCCCGAAATCGCGCCTTTCGACCGGCAGGACTCGGCACTGCTGTCGATCCTCGGGCAGGCCGATGCCCTGCTGATCCGTCCCGTCGAGGCCCCCGCCTGTCGCGCCGGGGACACGGTGTCTTACCTGCCCCTTTAACGGGTTGTGGATAATTCTTGACACAAAGCAGGAACATGGGCAGAACATTGTGTTAACTCACGATGTGGAGGTGACCCCCGTGCTGACACGCAAGCAGTTGGAACTTCTCGACTTCATCAAGACCCGGATGGACCGGGATGGCGTTCCGCCGTCCTTCGACGAGATGAAGGATGCGCTGGACCTGCGCTCGAAGTCGGGGATCCACAGGCTGATCACTGCACTGGAGGAACGCGGCTTCATCCGCCGCCTCGCCCACCGGGCCCGCGCGCTGGAGATCGTGAAGCTGCCCGAGGCGATGGAAAAACCCGGCTTCAGCCCGAAGGTCATCGAAGGCGACAAGGTAGACCCGCCGCGCGGCGCGATGCCGGTGTCCAACGTCCACGCGATGGAACTGCCGGTGATGGGCCGCATCGCCGCCGGTGTGCCGATCGAGGCGATCTCGGAAGTGTCGCACCACGTGGCAGTGCCGGGCTCGATGCTGTCGGGCAAGGGCCAGCACTATGCCCTTGAAGTCAAAGGCGATTCCATGATCGAGGCCGGGATCAACGACGGCGACATCGTGGTGATCAGGGAACAGTCCACCGCCGACAACGGCGACATCGTCGTGGCCCTGGTCGAAGACCATGAGGCCACTCTGAAACGCTACCGCCGTCGCGGCAACATGATTGCGCTGGAGGCTGCAAACCCGGCCTATGAAACCCGCGTCTTCCCCGATCACCTGGTCAAGGTGCAGGGTCGCCTTGTCGGGCTGATCCGCAGTTACTGACCGGCCAGCGCCACCGCCCGCGCCTGAAGGTCTGGCAGCTTCACATCCCGCGA
>JBJTSJ010000057.1:0-2538 GCA_046076605.1 Tabrizicola sp. | reverse complement strand
CTGGAGCGGCTGCGGGCCTATCTGGATCAGCAGCTGGAGCCGCTGAAGGGCGCGGTGTCGCGGCTGGCGAACAAGTTGCAGCGGCGGTTGCAGGCACAGCAGAACCGGTCTTGGGAGTTCGACAAGGAGGAGGGCATCCTTGACGCCGGACGTCTGGCGCGGGTGGTGGCGAACCCGACGACTCCGCTGAGTTTCAAGTGGGAGAAGGATACCGAGTTCCGCGATACGGTGGTGACCTTGCTGCTGGACAACTCGGGCTCGATGCGCGGGCGGCCGATTTCCATCGCGGCGATTTGTGCCGACGTGCTGGCGCGGACGCTGGAGCGGTGCAACGTGAAGGTGGAGATCCTGGGCTTTACCACGCGGGCCTGGAAGGGCGGGCAGTCGCGGGAACGGTGGCTGGCGCAGGGGCGGCCGCAGATGCCGGGGCGGCTGAACGATTTGCGGCACATTGTCTACAAGTCGGCGGACGCGCCCTGGCGGCGGGTGCGGCCGAACCTTGGGCTGATGATGAAAGAGGGGCTCCTCAAGGAAAACATCGACGGCGAGGCGCTGGAATGGGCGCATAGGCGCGTGATGGCACGGCCCGAGCAGCGGAAGATCATGATGGTGATTTCCGACGGGGCGCCGGTTGACGACTCAACTTTGTCCGTCAACCCCGCGAATTACCTGGAGAAACACCTGCGCGACGTGATCGCCATGGTCGAACGGCGGCGGGCGGTGGAGCTGATCGCGATCGGGATCGGGCATGACGTGACGCGGTACTATCAGCGGGCGGTGACGATCACCGATGTCGAGCAGTTGGCTGGGGCGATGACGGAGCAGTTGGCGGCTCTGTTCGAGGTGGACCCGAAGAAGCGCGCCCGGGCGATGGGGATGCGGCGGGCAAGTTAGGGGGCGTTTGCCCCCTCGGCCTTCGGCCTCACCCCCAGGATATTTGTGGACATAGAATGGGCTTGAGCGATGTTTCAGACTTTCGATAGCCATGCCACGCCCGATCAGGGGCCGCCGCGTCTGCGCGTGCTGCGGGAGCGGTTGGCGGCCATGGGGCTTTCCGGGTTCATCGTGCCGCGAGCGGATGTGCATCAGGGCGAATACGTCGCGGCGCGGGATGAACGGTTGCAGTGGCTGACCGGGTTCACCGGGTCGGCTGGGTTCTGCATCGTGCTGCCGGACGTCGCGGGCGTGTTCATCGACGGGCGGTATCGGACGCAGGTGAAGGCTCAGGTGGACCTGTCGGTCTACACGCCGGTGCCGTGGCCGGAGGTGAAGCCTGGGGAGTGGGTCAAGGAGAAGCTCGCCTCGGGCCGGGTGGGGTTCGACCCCTGGCTGCACACGGCGGATGAAATTTCTCGACTTCAGACGGCGCTTGAGGGAACGGGTGTAACCGTCGAGCCTGTCAGCGAAAATCCGGTGGACGCAATCTGGCCGGATCAGCCTGCGGCCCCCTTTGGCAAGGCCTTCGTGCATCCGGTGGAGCTGGCAGGGGAAAGCCACGCCTCCAAGCGGTCACGGTTGGCCGAGGGGTTGCGCAAGGCGGGGCAGACGGCGGCGGTGATCACGCTGCCGGATTCGCTGTGCTGGCTTTTGAACATCCGGGGGGCGGACGTGCCGAAAAACCCGGTGCTGCACGGCTTTGCGGTGCTGCATGACGACGCGCGGGTGGACTTGTTCGTCAACCCGGCCAAGCTGGACGAGGCAGTGCTGGAGCATCTGGACGAGAACGTCCTAGTGCGTCCGGTGGAGGGGTTCTCCGAGGCACTGAAGGGGCTGACGGGGCTGGTGCGGGTGGACAAGGCCCAGGCGCCGCTGGCGGTGTCGGACATCCTGAAGGCTGCGGGGGTGGGGGTTGTGTGGGGCGACGATCCTTGCCGCCTGCCCAAGGCCTGCAAGAATGCAGCCGAGATCGCGGCGACGCGGGAGGCGCATCTGCGCGACGGGGCGGCGATGGTGGAGTTCCTGTGCTGGCTGGACGAGGCCTCGCCCTCTGGCGGGCTGACCGAGATTTCGGTGGTGCAGGCGCTGGAAGGGTTCCGGCGGGCGACCAACGCGCTGCATGACATCAGCTTTGATACGATCTGCGGCGCAGGTCCGCATGGCGCAATCATGCACTACCGCGTGACCGAGGAGACGAACCGGCCTGTGCAGCAGAATGAGCTGCTGCTGGTCGATTCGGGGGCGCAGTATCTGGACGGGACGACGGACATCACGCGCACGGTTGCGGTGGGTGATCCAGGGCAGGAAGCGCGGGAGTGCTATACGCGGGTCCTGCAGGGGCTGATCGCGATCAGCCGGGTGCGGTTTCCGAAGGGGCTGCCGGGGCGGGATATCGACGCCTTGGCGCGGTTCAACCTGTGGGTCGCGGGTCAGGATTACGACCACGGGACGGGGCATGGCGTGGGGGCATTTCTGTCTGTCCATGAGGGGCCGCAGCGGATCAGCCGCGTCTCCGAAGTGCCGCTGGAGCCGGGGATGATCCTGTCGAACGAGCCGGGCTATTACCGCGAAGGGGCATTCGGCATCCGGCTGGAGAACCTG
>JBJTSJ010000056.1:0-11546 GCA_046076605.1 Tabrizicola sp. | reverse complement strand
CAGAAGATCTCGAAGTCCAAAGGGAATGGGCTGACCATTGATGAATGGCTGACCTATGCAGCGACGGAGAGCCTGTCGTACTTCATGTACCAGAAGCCGAAGACGGCGAAGCGGATGCATTTTGATGTCATCCCGCGGGCGGTGGACGAGTATCACCAGCAGCTGAAGGCCTATCCGGCTCAGGACGTGGCGGGGCAGTTTAACAATCCGGTGTGGCATATCCATGGGGGGAAGCCTCCCGAGTCGAAGATGGTGGTGTCGTTCGGGATGCTGTTGAACCTCGCGTCGGTGGCGGCGGCGAAGGATGCGGCGGGGCTTTGGAAGTTCATCCGGCGGTATGCTCCGGAGGCGTCGCCGGAGAAGAACCCGGATTTGGATGCGGCGGCGGGGTTCGCGGTGCGGTATTTCGCGGACAAGATTGCTCCGACCCGGGTGTTCCGTTTGCCGGACGCGAAGGAGCGGGCGGCGATGGAGGATCTGGTGGGCCGGTTGAAGGCCTGGGACGGGGGCCTGGACGACGAGGCGCTGCAGTCGATGGTCTTTGCGGTGGGCAAGGAGCATGGGTTCGAGCCGCTGCGGGACTGGTTCAAGGCGCTGTATGAGGTGCTCTTGGGGGCGTCGGATGGGCCTCGGTTTGGCGGGTTCATTGCCCTCTATGGCGTCGAGGAGACGGTGGCGCTGATAAGCCGTGCGTTGAAGGGCGAGTTGGTCGGCTGACGGCTCTGGCGTCTGGTGGTATCCTTTGCCGCAGGTTGCGGCGGAGGGTCGCATGGGGCGCGAGGCGGAAGGGCATGCGGTCTGGCGTGGCGCCTCGGGCGCCGTGAAGGCATATCTGGAAAGCGACGGGATCATCCTGCGGGGTGAGGTGCGGGGGAAACTGCCTCGGGCCGGGCTGATGGGCTGGTGGGTCGAGGGGGAGGATCTGTGCCTGCGGTCCGACGGGGAGCCCTTGGTCCTGACCCTGGGCGCGAAGGAGGCGGCGGCCTGGGTGAAGGCTCTGGAAAAACCCGTGCCCTCACTGGCGGCGAAGCTGGGGTTTTCGGAGACGGCGCGGGCCTGGGTGATCGGGGGGCCGCGGCCAGAGGAGATCGCGGTGGCTGTGGCGGGTGCCGAAGCTGCGGGGCCGGACGGGGCGGCGGTGATCATCGCGGTGCTGAGCGGGCCAGGCGATCTGGAGGTGGCTTTGGCGGCGGGGCAGCAGCATGGTCTGCGGGTCTGGTGCGTGCATGGCAAGGGCAAGGGCGCGGCGGTGCCGGATGCCCGGGTGCGTGAGGTGTTCCGGGCGGCAGGGTGGATGGACATCAAGACGAGTGCGGTGTCGGAAGGGTTCTCGGCCACGCTGTACCGGCCGCCGCCCGAGGGTGGCCAACCGAATTGAGCGCTGCCGCGCAAGCCTTTCGTGGGGCTGGGCGTGGCGCTTCGGGCTGGCTGCGGACGGATGGGGGGCTTTCCGCCCCCCAAACCCCCCAAAAGTATTTGCGAAAAGAGCAAGATGAAGGCCGGGCGTGGGCCAGAACCGTTCCTTGCCGCGCCGCGCCATGCGTCGGTTATGTGACCCGCCTTGCCCAGCGGTGGGCCGGGTCGCAGATTGTCAGCCGAACTTCAGGAAGAACTTCGAGTAGGGAACTTTCAGGCCCCCGACGGCGGCCCTGATCGCGGCGTCATCGCCAGCACGCGCGGCGGTCAGGAGTTGGTCGACCGAGGCCTGCATCGCCCCGGAGAGGGCGGCGTAGTCGGCGTCGCCCGCAGCATTGGCAGGGGGTGCCGAGAGGACATCCTTTGCGAGGTAGGCCAGCACGGCGGCGTATTCCAGCACGGTCTGCTTGGCGGCGGCGTCCATCGTGGCGAGGTCAAGGCCGATGATCTGCTCCATCTCGGCATGATAGGCGTTCATGCGGTCGGAGAATGTCTCAACGCCGTTGCGGGCGTGGAGCGCGCTGAAGGCTTCGCGCACGTGTTCCAGAGTCTCGTGGCCCTCGGGAAGGTTGCCCTCCTTCACCGCCTCAATGGCCTTGGTGAGGCGGCTGGAGACCTCGGCGATCGTATCGGGCCACTGCGCGTCGGCCTCATATTGCGGGGGTGGGGTCTGGCCGTAGGTGGACACCAGCGCGTCCCATTGTTCTTGCAGCCCGTCGAGGGCGGCGGCGGATTTTTCCGCGTTGCCGGAGTTGGTGGAAAAAAGCGCGTTGCGGTAGCCGGCGTACATCTGGCCGTAGGCGGCCTCGAAGTCGGTAACGGGGCCTGCAAAGGCCGGGGCGGTGCAGGCGAGGAAGGCAAGCGCGAGGGTGGTTTTGCGGGTCATGGGGCGTCTCCGATCCGTGGGTGTGGACAGAGGTTGGCCCGGGCGTGCGGGGCTGCGCGTTGATGTAGATCAGATCAGATGCATTATTTTGAAGCTTTGAATATGATTGGCGAGATTGACTTCTGTCCTGGCGACCTAAGTCGGATGCAAGGGGACGTCCGACAGGGGAGCCTTGCCGATGCGCAAAGGTCTGTATGCCGTTTTGCTTTCCATTTGCCTGGCGCTTCCGGCGGCGGCCCAGGAAGAGCCGATCCGGAACACGATCCAGAGCCAGATCGATGCGTTTCTGGCCGACGACTTTGCCCGCGCCTTCACCTTTGCCAGCCCGAACATCAAGCAGATGTTCGGCACGCCCGAGAATTTCGGCGCGATGGTCAAGCAGGGCTATCCGATGGTCTACCGGCCCTCGACCGTCGAGATGCAGGACCTGCGCGAGATCGCGGGCAACCTGTGGCAGCGGGTCCGGATCGTGGATCAGGCGGGGGCCGGCTGGTATCTGGACTACATGATGGTCGAGACGGCGGAGGGCTGGCAGATCAACGCGGTGCAGCTGATGCCCGCGCCGGATGTGGGCGCCTGACGGACCCTTTGCGCGGTTGATGCGACGGGGGTTCCCCCTCACCTTGGCCCTCTCCCCCGGTGGGGAGAGGGGACGCGGGGTGGTGGCGGCATTTCCCGGACCTTGAACCTTGCGCAAGCGTTGCGCCGGTGACCCTGCCAGCGCGCGGTGCCCTGAGCGGTGGTTAAGCCTTCCTTGCTACCCAAGTGCCCCATGGCGGCGCGGTTTGTCGGGAGCACCTCGACGCATCGCCCGTGGCAGTGGCGCGAAGCGAGGCAAGGGAAATCGAAGATGAACAAGGCTATCACTGACGGGCTGGTCCTGATGCCGCCGCCGTTTTCGGCAGGCCTCAACCTCTGGTCGCGCGAGGACGGGACGCCCGGCTCGGGGTCGTACCAGGGCCAGCCGAACGCGGCACTGGTGTCGAACGACCAGGACTTCGGCGGCTGCCTGGAACTGCAGAAGACGGACGCCACTCAGAAGGTGCGGTCCTTCGCGCAGACGCCGATCCAGCCGGGGCTATACCTGCAGGTGACGGTGCGGTTGAAGGCGGTCTCGGGGAACCTGCCCTCGGTCCGGATCGCGGCCTGGGCGGGGGATGTGGCCGGGCAGAACGTGGTGGGCCTGCCGCAGACCGGGCCGTCGGTCGCGTTGACGACCTATGGCCAGGTGGTGACGGTGAGCGCGATCATCTCTCCGGCCAGCCGGACGGGGGTAACGCTGCCGTGGTCCTTGCAGTCGATCTATGCCCATGTCGGCCTGGACCTGACGGGTGCCAATGGCGGGGTGGTGCGGATCGACGACATCGTGGTCGAGGATGTGACGAACGTCTTCATCCGCAAGCTGATGGATTGGGTCGATGTGCGGGACTATGGCGCCCTGGGCAACGGGACGACGAACGATGCGCCGGCGTTCCTGGCGGCGGATGCCGACGCGAACGGGCGGGAAATCCTGGTGCCGTCGGGCACATTCCGGCTGACGCAGGATGTCACGATCAACAGCCGCATCCGGTTCGAGGGCACGCTGTCGATGCCGACGAACCGCCGGATGGTGCTGACGCGGAACTATGACCTGAACACCTACAGCCAGGCCTTCGGGACCGAGCTGGAAGGCTTCCGCCGCATGCTGCAGGCGCTGTTCTACTTCACCGACTATGTCACGCTGGACCTGTCTGGCCGTCGGGTAGACATCACCGGGCCGATCGACGTGGCGGCGCTGTGCGGGCTGACGAACTTTAGCAACCGCCGGGGGATCCGGAACGGGTCACTGAATGCGGTGCCGGGGCCGGCCTGGACGACGGAGGACGTAACCTCGGTCGGGACCTATGCGACATCGGCCAACCTGACGCTGACCGGGGTGGCCAACGTGGCCAACATCCAGGTCGGGTCGCTGGTCATCGGCACTGGCGTCGGGCGCGAGGTCTATGTCACCGCGAAGAACGTGAGCGCGGGCACCGTCACGCTGAGCCAGCCGCTGTATGCCGCGGTGGGGACGCGGACCTATACCTTCCGGCGGTTCAAATACATGCTGGACTTCAGCGGGTTTGACCTTCTGTCGCGGTTCGAGTTGGAGGACATCGAGTTCAACAACAACGGAGTCGGCTCGGCGGTGATGCTGCCGGTGTTGGGCAACACCCAGCGTTTTGTGTCCTGCACCTTCAACCGGCCGCAGGACCGGGGAATCACGTCGCTGGGCGAAGGCTGCCAGGGCATGTTCGTGGACATGTGCCAGTTCCTGTCCAACGAACAGTCAATCCCGGCCGGGGATCGCACGTCGATTGCGCTGAACATCAACGCGAACGACACCAAGCTGCGCAACAACCGGATCGTGCGCTTTGCGCATTTCGCGATCATCCATGGCACCAGCCACCTGATCCATGCCAACCACTTCTTCCAGGGGGACAGCAACGGGTCGGGTGTGCGTCGGGCCGGGCTGGTGTTCACGCAGACGAACGTGTCGACCGTGGTGACGGGCAACTACATCGACAACTGCTTTATCGAATGGGGCAACGAGCATGACTCGGCGCCCGAAGAGAACGGCGAGTTCTCGTTCGGCGGGTTGAACATCGTGGGCAACGTGTTCATTGCCTCGGACACGACCTCGGCCTTCCGCTGGATCGTGGTCAAGCCCTACGGGCCGGGGCATTTCCTGAGCGGCATGTCGATCACCAGCAACAGCTTCCGCTGCTTTGGCCTGACGGTGGACCGGGTGGACATGGTGGACACGTCCTTTGCCACATTGGACTTTACCAAGTCGCGCAACGTGCGCGTCGAGGGGAACAGCTTCAACAGCGTGGCCCAGTGGATCATCAACCCGCTTCTGATGGGTCACACCCAGAACACCGCGGCCGAGACCTGGAACGTCAGCGCGGGCGGGTTTGTCCCGTTCGGTGGGCGGATCCGGTTGGTCGAGGCGGTGGCGCCGGAGGGGATCATCCTGAACGCCGCGAACGCGCCCCGTTATATCTGCCCCTATTCGGTGCCGGGCACCGGGGCGACGGGGAACGAGGCGCAGATCCGCTGGGGCGAGGCGGTGCGCGGCAAGGTGCTGGTCACCATGCGGATGGACGCGCCGGCCTGAGGCAATCCGTCCGGTCCGGGAAAGGGCGGTCCTGCGGGGCCCCCCGTTTCCGTTATAGATCCCCGGGCTGGATGTGGAAGGCGCGGGCGAAGCCACCGTTCAAGAGGGCCGAGACCGGGGTCAGCCGGACGAAGGCGAAGTCGGGAAGGTCGATGTAGAGTGTGGCTTTGGGGTTCCGCTGCAGCCAGCGGTCGCGGAGGCCGGGGCGTATGGGGTCATCTGCGGCGACGAAGCTGGCACGGGCGCGGACCATCAGGCGGGGATGGGTGAGGGGATCACCCTTGTCGCCGACCTCGCCCAGCATCAGGGCGCAGTCGGGACGGTCGCGGAGTGCTCGGAAATGCGGGGCGAGGCCGGAGACAAGGGTTATCAGGCCCGCCTCGGGGTCGCGGTGGAAGGCGATGCGGCTGATGCCGGGGGTGCCGGTGTCGGGGTCCTGCCAGGCGAGCGCAGCATGGCCAAGCAACAAGAGCTGGCGGGCGAGGGCCAGAGCATCCTCGGTCGCGGTCTGGATGGGGTCGGGGCGGGTGGTCATAGCGATTGACAGCGGGGTCGGGTGGCGCGTTATCCTGTGCCCAATCGATAGGCCGGGATCATGGTCGGCACAAGCCAGAGCCCCGAATTCACTCCGAAACTGCTGACCGTCTGGCGCGAGGGCTACGGCCTGGCTGCGCTGCGCGCCGATGCCCTGGCGGGGTTGACCGTGGCCATCGTCGCGCTGCCATTGTCGATGGCCATCGCGATTGCCAGCGGCGTCGGGCCAGAGCGGGGGCTGTACACGGCCATTGTCGGCGGGTTCCTGGTCAGCGCGCTGGGCGGGTCGCGCTATCAGATCGGCGGGCCAGCGGGGGCGTTCATCGTGCTCGTCTCGGCCTGCGTCATGGCGATTGGGGTCGAGGGGCTGATCCTGGCCACCATCCTGTCGGGGTTGATCCTGATCGGGGCGGGGCTTTTGCGGCTGGGCACCTACATCCGCTATATCCCCTATCCGGTCACTGTGGGCTTCACCGCCGGGATTGCCGTCATCATCTTTGCCAGCCAGCTGCGCGAGATGTTCGGGCTGACCCTGCCCGGGGCCGAACCAGGGGAAATCCTGGCCAAGGTCGAGGCGATGTGGGCGGCGCGGGGCACGGTGACCTGGGCGGCCGTCGGGGTGGCTGCGTTGACCGCGGGGGTGATCCTGGGCTTGCGCCGGGTCCGCCCGCACTGGCCGGGGATGCTGATCGCGGTGACGCTGGCCTCGGCCCTGGTGGCGGCCATTGGGCTGCCGGTCGCCACCATCGGCACCCGATTTGGCGATCTGCCGCATATCCTGCCAGCGCCGACCCTGCCGGACCTGAGCCTGTGGCGCGAGGCGCTGCCCTGGGCGGCAAGCTTTGCCCTGCTTGGGGCGATTGAATCGCTGTTGTCCGCCGTGGTGGCCGACGGGATGTCTGGCGCGCGGCATAGGTCGAATGCGGAGCTGGTGGCGCAGGGGGTGGCCAACATCGGGTCAGGCCTGTTCGGCGGGTTCTGCGTGACGGGCACCATCGCGCGCACCGCGACCAATGTGCGGGCGGGAAGCCGGGGGCCGGTGTCGGGGATGCTGCATTCCCTGTTTCTTCTGGTTTTCCTGATGATCGCCGCGCCCCTGGCCGCCTATATCCCGCTGGCCGCGCTGGCCGGAGTGCTGGCCGTCGTCGCCTGGGGCATGGCCGAGCGCCATGAATTTGCGGCCCTGTTGCGGTCGTCCAGGGGCGACGCGCTGGTGGTCAGCGTGACCTTCCTGCTGGTGGTATTCCGCGACCTGACCGAGGGGATCGTGGTTGGCTTTGCCTTGGCGGGGCTGGTGTTCATCAAGCGGATGTCCGAGATCGCGATGGTCCGCCCGCGCGAGGAACGGCCCGAGGCCCGGCCCGACGCGCGCCGGGCCGACCGCGTGGTCTATCATCTGGAAGGCCCCTACTTCTTTGGCGCCGCAGCGCAGCTGGGCGGTGTGCTGGACCGGATTGCCGAGGCACCCCAGGCGCTGGTTCTGGACATGTCGGGCGTGCCCCTGATCGACAGTTCCGGCGCGCGCGGCTTTCACACCCTGGCCGCCCGGGCGCGGCGCAAGGGTGGGCAGGTCTATCTTGTGGGCCTGCAGGACCGGCTGCGTCGGCAGCTGGAGGCGCAAGGTCTGCACGAGCCCGACGTCCGCTTCCTGCCCGATGTTTCGGCGGTCGACGCGATCCTGGATTCCGCACGGCCTTCGGGCGAATCACGCTGATCTTCCAGCGACCTGCCCCTTTTTGACGCGCTGGACCGTGCGGTGCCGCACTCACGGCGCCGTGAGCGGTAACGGCCGTGTGAAAGCAAGCACTTGGCTGCCACAATTTTCACACATTTGCAAAATTGACTTCGATGTGGTCAAGTAATTTACAGAATTTCATTGCAAAAATATGGGGTTACGAAAAACTTTACGAAGTGCTAAAATCGCATTGGGAAAGAGGGTTCCTGGCCGGTTACTGATATTGTCGAGGGGTGCCTGTCGCAACCCTTCGGGAGGAGAAGAGAATGAGCGAAGCTGCCAAATCCATCTATCCGCCATCCAGCGATTTTGCCGCGAAAGCGCATGTCGACGCCAAGACCTACGAGGCGCGCTATGCGGCTTCGATCCAGGACCCCGAGGCGTTCTGGGGGGCGGAAGGTCAGCGGATCGACTGGATCAAGCCCTATACCCGCGTGAAGAACACCTCGTTCGAGATGGGCAGTGTCTCGATCAAATGGTTCGAGGATGGCGCGCTGAACGTCAGCGCGAACTGCATTGACCGCCACCTGCTGAACCGCGCCGACCAGACCGCGATCATCTGGGAACCCGATGATCCGAAGACCCCGGCCAAGCACATCACCTACCGTGAGCTTCTGGAGCAGACCTGCCGCCTGGCCAACGTCCTGAAGGCGCATGGCGTGACGAAGGGCGACCGGGTGATCCTGTACATGCCGATGATCCCCGAGGCGGCCTATGCGATGCTGGCCTGCACCCGGATCGGGGCGGTGCATTCCATCGTCTTCGGCGGCTTCTCGCCGGACGCGCTGGCGAACCGGGTGAACGACTGCGACGCCAAGGTGGTGATCACCGCCGACTGGGCTCCGCGGGCGGGCAAGAAGACAGGGCTGAAGGACAACACCGACAAGGCGCTGTTGCATTGCTCGGACAAGGTCAAGGTGCTGGTGGTCAAGCGGACCGGGGACCAGACGAGCTGGGTCGAAGGCCGGGATTTTGACCTGACCGCCGAAATGGCCGCGGCCAAGCCCTATTGCCCCTACGTCGAGGTCGGCGCGGAAGACCCGATGTTCATCCTTTACACCTCGGGGTCGACGGGGAAACCGAAGGGCGTGGTGCATACGACGGGGGGGTATCTCGTCTATGCGTCGATGACGCAGCAGATCACCTTCGACTACCATGACGGCGACGTCTTCTGGTGCACGGCGGACGTGGGCTGGGTCACCGGGCACAGCTACATCGTCTACGGGCCCCTGGCGAACGGCGCCACGACGCTGATGTTCGAAGGCGTGCCGACCTATCCCGACGCGGGTCGCTTCTGGGAGGTCTGCGCCAAGCACAAGGTCAGCCAGTTCTATACCGCCCCCACCGCGATCCGGTCGCTGATGGGCCTCGGGACCGAGTGGGTGGAGAAGCACGACCTGTCCAGCCTGAAGCTGCTGGGGTCGGTGGGCGAGCCGATCAACCCCGAGGCCTGGGCCTGGTACAACACTCATGTCGGCAAGGGGAAACTGCCGATCGTCGACACCTTCTGGCAGACCGAAACCGGCGGGCACATGCTGACGCCCTTGCCGGGGGCGATCCCGACGAAGCCCGGCTCGGCGACGAAGCCCTTCTTCGGGGTGCAGCCGGTGGTGCTGGATGCAGCGAGCGGAAAGGTGCAGGAGCCGGTGGAGACCGAGGGCGTCTTGTGCTTTGCCGACAGCTGGCCCGGGCAGATGCGGACGCTGTGGGGCGACCACCAGCGGTTCGAGGAAGCCTATTTCAGCCAGTACAAGGGCTATTACTTCACCGGCGACGGCTGCCGCCGCGATGCGGATGGCTATTACTGGATCACTGGCCGGGTCGATGACGTGATCAACGTCAGTGGCCACCGCATGGGCACGGCCGAGGTTGAATCGGCGCTGGTCGCGCATGAGGCGGTGGCCGAGGCGGCGGTGGTGGGATACCCGCACGACATCAAGGGGCAGGGCATCTATGCCTATGTCACGCTGATGAAGGGCGTGGAGCCGACCGAGGACCTGCGCAAGAAGCTGGAAGCCTGGGTCCGGACCGAGATCGGCCCGATCGCCAAGCCCGACCTGATCCAGTGGGCGCCGGGCCTGCCCAAGACCCGGTCGGGCAAGATCATGCGCCGCATCCTGCGCAAGATCGCCGAGAACGACTTTGGCGCGCTGGGCGACACCTCGACCCTGGCCGATCCGTCGGTCGTCGACGACCTGATCGCCAACCGCATGAACAAGGGCTGAGGGATGGGACCTGTCCTGATCCTTCTTGGTCCCCCCGGCGCGGGCAAGGGCACGCAGGCCCGGATGCTGGAGGAAGACTTCGGTCTGGTCCAGCTTTCCACGGGCGACCTGCTTCGTGCCGCCGTTGCGGCGGGGACCGAGGCCGGGAAGAAGGCCAAGGCCGTGATGGAGGCCGGGCAGCTGGTGTCGGACGATATCGTGCTGGCGATCCTGAAGGACCGGATGGCCGCGCCCGATGTGACGAAGGGCGTCATCCTGGACGGCTTCCCCCGGACGGCGGGTCAGGCGACGGCGCTGGACAAGCTTCTGGCCAAGGCCGGGGCTCGGGTGACCGCGGCCATCAGCCTGGAGGTCGAGGACGAGGCGATGATCGCCCGCGTGTCGGGCCGCTATACCTGCACCGGCTGTGGCGAAGGCTATCACGACCAGTTCAAGCAGCCCGCCACGGCGGGGACCTGCGACAAGTGTGGCGGCACGGCGTTCAAGCGCCGGGCCGACGACAATGCCGAAACCGTGCGCGAAAGGCTGACCGCCTATCACGCCCAGACGGCACCGCTGATCGCGCATTACGACCGTCTGTCCGTTCTGGAACGGGTGCCGGCGATGGGGTCCATCGACGGCATCCGCGCCAGGCTTTCAGACATCGTGGGGCGCGTCTCAGCCTGACGGGAGGGGCCGTTCCCCTGGATCCTCCGGGGGGCGGAAAACAAACAAGGGAGTAGCACAACATGGCAGACAAAACTTCTGCCAACGCCTATTGGGCAGCGAACATCAGGGTCATCGTCATTTCCCTGGTCATCTGGTTCGCCTGTTCCTTCGGGCTTGGCATCCTGCTTCGGCCGGCACTGTCCGGAATCCACATCGGCGGTGCCGACCTTGGGTTCTGGTTCGCGCAGAACGGCGCGATCTTCGTGTTCCTGATCCTGATCTTCGTCTACGCGAAGGTCATGAACGGGATCGACCGCGCCCACGGCGTGGACGAGTAAGGGGGACTGGGACAGATGGATCAGTTTACACTCAACCTTCTCGTGATCGGTGCGTCTTTCGCGCTCTATTTCGGGATCGCGTTCTGGGCCCGGGCGGGCTCGACCGCGGAATTCTATGCCGCGAACCAGGGCGTGCCCCCGGTCATGAACGGCATGGCGACGGCGGCGGACTGGATGTCGGCCGCAAGCTTCATCTCGATGGCAGGCCTCCTCGCCTTTGGGGGCTACAACAACTCGGTCTTCCTGATGGGCTGGACCGGCGGCTATGTGCTTCTGGCGCTGCTGCTTGCCCCGTACCTGCGCAAGTTCGGCAAGTTCACCGTGCCGGAGTTCGTGGGCGACCGGTTCTATTCGACCGGCGCGCGTCTGGTGGCCGTGATCTGCCTTCTGGTGATCTCGATCACCTACGTTATCGGGCAGATGGTGGGCGTCGGCGTGACCTTCGCGCGCTTCCTGGAAGTGTCGACCACGACGGGCCTTCTGCTCGGGTCAGCTGTGGTGTTCGCCTATGCGGTGTTCGGCGGGATGAAGGGCATCACCTATACCCAGGTGGCGCAGTACATCGTGCTGATCATCGCCTACACCATTCCGGCGCTTTTCATCTCGCTGAACCTGACGGGCAACA
>JBJTSJ010000055.1:0-4522 GCA_046076605.1 Tabrizicola sp. | reverse complement strand
CTTCCTGCGCGCGGCTGAATATGCCACGCGGCTGAATGCGGGCCGGGTCCATGTGATGGCGGGCGTGGCCAAGGGGCCGCAGGCCGAACAGTGCTATGTGGAAAACCTCGCCTGGGCCCTGGCCGAAGCGCCGGAGCTGTCGCTGACGCTGGAACCGCTGAACCCCGATGACATGCCGGGCTATCTCCTGAACGACTACGACCAGGCGGCGCGGATCATCGACGACATCGCCAATTCACGGCTCGGCCTGCAGTTCGACCTCTGGCACGCCGCGCGGCTGCACGGGGATGCGGGTGCAGTCTGGACCGACCACCGCCACCGGATCAGCCATATCCAGATCTCCGGCTTTCCCGGTCGCAACGAACCGGGCGGCGGGGGGTTCTCGTTGCCGGACCTTTGCGATGCCGTCGATGCCCACTGTCCCGCCGTCTGGATCGCAGGCGAATACCGCCCCGCAAAGGGCACGGCGCAGGGCCTGGGCTGGCTGACGGCGCTGAAATCGCGTGGGGCGTTGATCGGGGTCTAGCGTCCCGGCAGCGCGACCTTGCGCAGAAGGCGGATCAACGTCTCCTGTTCAGCCTCGGTCAGCGCCTGCAGAACCAAGGCCTGCGCCGCCCGCGCCTTCTCTGACGCTTCGGCCGCCAGCCGCTGTCCCTCCGCCGTCAGGGCCAGGACATAGGCGCGGCCGTCCGTTGCATCGGCACTGCGCGCGACCAGTCCCGCGGCCTCCAGTTTAGCCACGGTCACGCCGATGCTGGTCCGGTCGATCTCCAGCATCTCGCCCAGTTCGATCTGCGACAGGCCGGGTTCGGCCCGAAGGGCTTCCAACACGCCCATCTGCCCCGTGGCAAGGTCAAGGTCGGCCAGCAGACGATCCGCCTCGCGCTTCACCCGGCGGTGGAGGCGCAGGGTCAGGAACCCCAGCCGCGTGGCCAACGCCTCGACGATCTCTGCCATCTCCATAGCCTCCAGTGCCCCCAAAAAACGAACGGGGGTTGCATTTAATCAGTAAACTGATCATTTATCTGATCAGTTTACTGCCGATGTTCAACGCACACCCTAGCAGCTTCCCCGAAACCCGGTGAAGCCCTTGCCGTCCCCCTGACCGGAGTTCCGCCATGTCCACCTTGTCCCGCATTGCCAACCGCCTGTCCCGCCCGGTCCCTTTGATTGTGCTTTTCCTGCTGATGGTCGGGTTCAGCACCCTGATGAACGCCCCCGGCCTGCCCACCAGCGGGGCCGAGTTCGAACGTCTCTCTGGCGGGCCGGCCTTCGACTTTGCCACCGGCGGCTATACCGATCAGGATTTCCTCGCCCAGATGACCCGCGCCGGGGCCGAAGGGACGCGGGTCTATCGCAACTTCATGCTGCTCGACCTGGTCTTTCCGGCGATCTACGCGCTGTTCTGGCTTGGGCTTCTGTCCCGAGCCACCCGAACCGCATCCCCCACAGCGCAGCGCGTGCTGATCCTGCCGGTGGTGACCGCGGCCATCGACTACCTGGAAAACCTGCTGGTCGCCCTCAACCTTGCCGCCCTGCCCACGCCGTCCGCCGGGATGGTGACCCTTGCCTCGGCAAGCACGCAGGCCAAATTCATCGCGACGGGCCTGCTTTTGGCCGCCGCCGTGGTGACGCTCCTCCTTTGGGCTTGGCGTGCCGTGCGCAAGCGGGCATGACCATGTCTTGCCGCCCCCGCGCCATCGGGTAGAATAGCGCAAGCCCGTCGCAAAGGACCCAAAGCAAATGCCGATCGAAGCCCCCGAAACCCAGACCGTCACCAGCTGGAAAGTCGCCTGCGACGGCGGCGAGGGTGCGCTGGGGCACCCCCGCGTCTGGCTGACGATCCCGTCTGACACGGGCTGGGTCGAATGCGGCTACTGCGACAAGCGCTATGTCATCGACCGCGACCACGCCCACGACGACCACTAGCCCTCAAGCCGCGGCATAGTCGGGCTCGGAGGCAGCATCCCACAGGCCCGAGGCGCGGAAGACCAGCGCCGCCCCGTCAACATCCGGCAACGTCGCGACCGTGACGCCCTCGCATCCCACAGCCATGGCCTCGGCCCGCGCCGCCGCGATCAGTGCCCGACCGATGCCGCGCCCCCGGTCCGGCGTCTGGACATAGACCTGCTCGACAAACCCCCAGTTCGCCCCTGCGACCATGTTGCGCCCCACCAGCATCAGCACATAGCCCACCGGATGGCGCTGCGGGCTGTCATCGCGATGCGCCACCAACAGCCGCGCCGCGCGGCCCCGCAGGGCGATCCGCTCGATCAGCGAGGGGGTAATGGTCGTCGCTTCACCATGCTCGGCAGCAAGCGCGATCAGCATGCGGTGCACTTCGGGCAGGTCCTGCGACGTGGCGGGCCGCAGGGTCAGGGGAACTTCGGTGGGCAGGGTCGTCATCTTCGGGTTTCCTTCGCTGGGGGCCCCTGCGAGGGAAACGTGAACCTGGTGGCCGAACCCTCGCGGGCGGCTTTTCCGGGGTTTGTTTCGGTCGTGAAACGCTGCCCTGCCGCCTATGTGGCGCAGGTCCAATAAAACGATACGGGGATCATCAGGGTCAGCATGGGCGAACCATGCGCCAGCCCGCGACGCGCGTCAAGCCCTGGCCCCATGCCTTGGCACTGCCCGCGAAATCCGCCACTCTGACCCGACCCTTCAGCCCGGACCCGATGCGCAAAGCCCTGAAATTCCTTGTCGGACTGCTTGCCCTGCCGGTCCTGTACCTTCTGGCCTCGGTCATCCTGCCGCTGATCCCCGGCCCCGGGCCCGACTATTCCGACAGCTTCACCCGCCGCATCGGCCTGATCCAGGGCCCGATCCACACCGACATCCTCTTGCCCCTTGCGCCCGAGATTCGCACCCGTTTCGCCTTTGCCGAGGCGGCCGGGGTGCCCCTCAACCACCCGGACGCCGAGTGGCTCGTCATTGGCTGGGGCTCGGCCGCCTTCTACACCACCGCCGGCACCTATGCTGACATCACCGCCAGCGCCGTCCTGACTGCCGCGACGGGCGATGACGCCGTGATCCGGCTGGACGCGTTCGGCGCCCTGCCGCCGCTTGAAAACCTCCGCACCCTGAACCTGTCCGAGGCCCAATTCCAGGCGTTGGTGGAGGAGCTTTCCGCCGCGTTCGCCAGCCAGACCAAACTGGACCACCCCGGCTTCACCGGCACCGACGCCTTCTTCCCGGCCCATGGCCACTTCAGCCTGTTCAGAACCTGCAACGTCTGGCTTGGCGAAACCTTCCGCGCCTCGGGCATCCCCTTCGGTCTCTGGACCCCGGCCAACTGGTCCGTCACCCTGTCGCTTGACCACGTCACCGGCCAAACCGGGTAGCCCTTCCCGCCGCCTTCTGCCAATCTCTCCGCCTAGACTCGGGAGACGACCATGACCTTCGGCAAAGGCCACCACCTGCACCTCATCGACGGCTCGGCCTACATCTTCCGCGCCTACCACGCCCTGCCGCCCCTGACGCGCAAGTCCGACGGCCTGCCGGTCGGCGCCGTGGCGGGCTTCTGCAACATCCTGTGGAACGAGCTCTCCCGCGCCACCTCGAACGGCAAGGCCGCGACGCATCTTGCTGTCGTCTTCGACCATTCGTCCGAAACCTTCCGCAACGCGATCTACCCCGAATACAAGGCCAACCGCCCGGACCTGCCCGAGGACCTGCGCCCGCAATTCCCGCTGACCCGCGAAGCGACCCGCGCCTTCAACGTCGCCTGCCTTGAGACGGAAGGGTATGAGGCCGACGACATCATCGCCACCCTTGCGAAACAGGCGGTGGAGGCCGGGGGAACCTGCACCATCATCTCCTCGGACAAGGACCTGATGCAGCTGATCCGACCGGGCGTCGACATGTTCGACCCGATGAAGACCCGCGTCATCGGCCCCGATGAGGTGATGGAGAAATTCGGCGTCGGCCCCGACCGGGTGATCGACGTCCAGTCCCTTGCCGGAGACAGCGTGGACAACGTCCCCGGCGCGCCAGGGATCGGGCTGAAGACCGCAGCCCTTCTCATCAACGAATACGGCGACCTCGATACCCTTTTGGCCCGCGCGGGTGAGATCAAGCAGCCCAAGCGGCGGGAGGCGCTGGTCGACAATGCCGAGAAGATCCGCATCAGCCGGGAACTCGTGACGCTGAAGGCCGACACACCTTTGGACGTGACGCTGGGTGATCTGGAAATCCGCCTGCCCGAAGGCGACAAGGTGATGGAATTCCTGACGAAGATGGAATTCCGGACGCTGACCAAACGCGTCGCCGACAAGCTGGGGATAGCCGCCCCCGCCATGCCGGAAACCAGCCAGCTTCAGGTCGCCCCCCGCGAGGAGAAGCCGCAGGCGCACGCGGAGCCGCAGCTGCCCTTCGACCTTTCGGCCTACGAATGCGTCCGCACCCGCGCGGACCTTGACCGATGGATCGCCCGGATCACCGAGATCGGCCATGTCGCCGTCGACACCGAAACCACCAGCCTGGACGAGATGCGGGCCGACCTCGTCGGCATCTCGCTGTCGGT
>JBJTSJ010000054.1:0-2654 GCA_046076605.1 Tabrizicola sp. | reverse complement strand
ATCGGCGAATTTCTTCGGGTCGAGGAGGGGCTTCGCGCCCTTGGCGATGGCCTCCGCCGTCTGGTCGCGGACGGTCTGGGCAAAGCGCTTGTGCGCCATGGGCCCAAGGGTGGTCGAGGCGTCGAATGGGTTCCCCAGCTTCAGCTGGCCGACCCAGGCGACGGATTTCTCGACGAAGCTGTCGAAGAGCTTTTCGTGGACGTAAATCCGTTCGATCCCGCAGCAGCACTGGCCCGCGTTGTACATCGCGCCGTCCATCAACACGTCCACCGCCAGGTCCAGGTTCGCATCCTCGCGCACATAGCCCGGGTCCTTGCCGCCAAGCTCCAGCCCCAGCGGCGTGAAGGTCCCCGCCGCAGCGCGCTCGATGGCCTGCCCGCCGCCGACCGAGCCGGTGAAGTTCACGAAGCCGAAGCTGCGCTTGGCGATCAGGGCTTCGGTGGTGGCATGGTCAAGGACGACGTTCTGGAACACATCCTCCGGCACGCCCGCCGCGTGGAAGGCCTCGGCCAGACGTTCACCGACCAGCAGCGTCTGGCTGGCGTGCTTCAGCACCACCGTGTTCCCGGCGATCAGAGCGGGGACGAGGGTGTTGATCGTGGTGAGGTACGGGTAGTTCCACGGCGCGATGATGAAGACGACGCCGACGGGTTCGCGGGCAAGGTAGCGGCGGAACTTGTCGCTGTCCTCGACCATCTGCGGGGCCAGCGTTTGCGCGGCGATGGAGGCCATGTAGTCGGTCCGCGCGTTGACGCCGCCGAACTCGCCGCCGTAACGGGTGGGGCGGCCCATCTGCCAGGCGATCTCCTCGACGACCACCTCGGTCATGGTGTTCAGCTTGGCGACCCCGGCTTTCACCAGGGCGATGCGCTCCTCCAGCGGGCGGGCGGCCCAGGGCTTCTGCGCGGCGCGGGCGCGGGCGACGACGGCATCGGCGGCCTCGGCCGACAGCGGCATGCGTTCCGCATAGACCCGGCCGTCGACGGGAGAGATGAGTTGGATGGGTTTCATGTCAGTCCTCGTATGTCGGGGGCGACCCGACCGAAAGTGATGCGCGGGGCTAGGGTGGGCAAGCTGCCCACCCTACGCTCAGGCGCGTTCCAGAAGCCGCTCGCGTTCGAAATCCGTGACGACGCGGTCGGTCTCGGAGATCTCCCATTGGGCAGCGTGGTGGTAGTGGTCGATCACGTCATCCCCGAAGGCCTCGCGCAGCATCGTGGATTTGTTTAGAAGGTCCGCCGCCTCGCGCAAAGTATGCGGGATCTCGCGGATGCCCTTGGCGGTGTACATGTCGCCCTTCATTTCGGGCTCCAGCGCCATCTTCTTCTCGATCCCGTCCAGACCCGCTGCAAGCAGGGCGGCACAAGCCAGATAGGGGTTCACGTCGGACCCCGGAATGCGGCATTCCACCCGCACAGCCTTGGTATGCACGCCGCAGACGCGGAAGCCCGCGGTGCGGTTGTCGGCGCTCCAGACCGCCTTCGTGGGGGCGAACATCCCGATGGTGAAGCGCTTGTAGCTGTTCACATAAGGCGCAAGAAACGCCGTGATGTCGCGGGCATGGTGCAGCTGCCCCGCGAGGTAATGCTTCATCAGGTCGGACATGCCGTGGCCGTCCTTCTTGTCAGCGAAGCTCGCCTTCCCGTCCAACGACCACAGGCTCTGGTGAATGTGCGAAGACGACCCCGCCCGGCGGTGGTCGTACTTGGCCATGAAGGTCACCGACTTGCCCTTGGACCAGGCGATTTCCTTGATCGCGTTCTTGATGATGACGTGGTTGTCAGCGGTATCCAGCGCGTCCGAGTAGCGATAGTTGATCTCCTCCTGCCCCGCCTCGGCCTCGCCCTTCGAATTCTCCACCGGGATCCCCGCGCCATAAAGCCCGTTGCGGACGGCGCGCATCACGTCTTCTTCCTTGGTGGTCTGGAAGATGTGGTAATCCTCGTTGTAGCCGCCCACTGTCCGCAGGGCATTCAGCCCCCCGTCGCGCAGGTTCTCGTAGGAGTTCTCGAAGAGGTAGAACTCCAGCTCGGTCGCCATCATCGGCTCGAACCCCATGGCCCGGGCGCGGGCGACTTGGGCCTTCAGGATCGACCGAGGCGCGTGGGGGACGTCATGGTGATGGTGGTCCTGCGTGTCGCCCAGGACCAGCACCGTGCCCGGTAGCCAGGGGATGCGGCGCATCGTGGAAAGGTCGGGCTTAAGCACATAGTCGCCGTAGCCCGTCTCCCAGTTCGAGGATTTGTAGCCCTGGACCGTGGTCATCTCCATGTCCACGGCCAAGAGGTAGTTGCAGCAATGCGTCTCGTCATAGCCGCCATCCACGAAAAACTGCGCGTGGAAGCGCTTGCCCATCAGGCGGCCCTGCATGTCGATGCCAGCCGCGATCACGGTGTCGATTTCGCCGGATTTCACGGCCTTCTTCAATTCGTCTAGGGTCAGATTACCGGGCATATCGTGCCTCTTTCCTGAATATTTCGGTGTGGGGAGGGGGCCTTGGCCCCGGGGACGCAAGGGGCAAACCCCGACGCTCCGCCGAATTCAGGCTTGCGCGGCCAGCACGGGCCGCCTTCGGTATCCTGCGGCTCGGACCGCATGTGATCAAATTCGCGGGCCTCGATGCCACGCGAGTCCCGGGGAGAGTGATCACATGC
>JBJTSJ010000053.1:0-4515 GCA_046076605.1 Tabrizicola sp. | reverse complement strand
CGGTCATGCGCCCGACATCATCAAGGTCGCAAGCCATCCGAACGTGCTGCCGTCATCCACCAACCCGACGATGCCCTACACGGTGAACACCATCGAAGAGCATCTGGACATGCTGATGGTCTGCCATCACCTGGATCGCTCGATCCCCGAGGATGTGGCCTTTGCCGAAAGCCGCATCCGGCGCGAGACGATTGCCGCCGAGGATATCCTGCACGACATGGGAGCCTTCAGCATCATCTCGTCCGACAGCCAGGCAATGGGTCGTGTGGGCGAGGTGATCACCCGCACCTGGCAGACCGCGCACAAGATGAAGCAGCAGCGTGGGCGGCTGGCCGAGGAGACGGGGGACAACGACAACCTCCGCGTCCGCCGCTACGTCGCGAAATACACGATCAACCCGGCGCTCGCGCAGGGGTTCAGCGCCCATGTCGGCAGCGTGGAGGTCGGCAAGCGCGCCGACCTGGTGCTGTGGTCTCCGGCCTTCTTTGGGGCCAAGCCGGAGATGGTGCTGGTTGGCGGGTCGATCGCCATGGCGCAGATGGGGGATACCAACGCGTCCATTCCGACGCCGCAGCCGGTCTTCTCACGCCCGATGTTCGGGGCTTTTGGACGGTCGGTGGAGCGTGGAGCGGTGCTGTTCGTCAGCGCTGCGGCAGAGGCAGCAGGGATCGGCGGTCAGCTGGGGCTGCGGAAGGATCTGGTGGCGGTGAAGGGGACGCGGACGGTGACGAAGGCGGACCTGAAGCTGAACAACGCGATGCCGCAGATCGAGGTGCATCCGGAGACTTACGAGGTGCGGGCGGATGGGGAGTTGCTGACTTGCGCCCCGGCCACCGAACTCCCCTTGGCGCAACGCTATTTCCTGTACTGACATGCCGTTTCCCTTGCCCGCCCGCACGCATTTGCCCAATGGCCAGTGGACTGGCGCCGCCGCCACCGTGACCTTGTCCTACGACGAACGCTTCCTGCGTCGGAAGCGGCTGGTGACCGATGGCGGAGAGCCGGTGATGGTCGACCTCGCCCAGACGACGAACCTGGAGCCGGGCGACGCGCTGAAGACGGACGATGGCCGCCTGGTCGAGGTGCGGGCGGCGGATGAACCCGTGGTGCGGGTGACGGGTCCGAACCTGGCGCGGCTGGCCTGGCATATCGGCAATCGGCATACGCCGTGTGAGGTGCAGGAGGGCTGGCTGGTGATCCGGCAGGACCATGTGCTGGAAGGAATGCTGGTGGGGCTGGGGGCAAAGCTGGAGCGGGTGATCGGCCCGTTCCGTCCGGAAGGCGGTGCCTATGGCCATGGCCGGACGCTGGGGCATGACCACGGGCCGCACGGCTTCCCCCTGACGCATCATGGCTGACCTTCACCGTCTGCGCCTGACGCAGATCCTTTCCCCGGCCTTCCCCATCGGGTCCTTCGCGCATTCTCAGGGGCTTGAGTGGGCGATTGCGTCGGGTGCGGTGCGGGATGGGGCGGCGATGGAGGACTGGGTTGCGGCGGTGATAGGCCGGGGGTCAGGCTTTGCCGATGCGGTGTTCCTGTCGATGGGGCGGCAGCCGGGGGTGGACCTTGAGGAGCTGGCGGACCTGTATGAGGCGTATATACCTTCGTCCGGTCGGCGGTTGGAGGCGGCGGAACTGTCGCGCGGGTTTCGCGCTCTGACGGATACCTCGGCTTCTGATCTGACCTATGTGCTTGCTTTAGCAAGAGAAACTGCTGTGCTGGAGGTTCCGGAGGCCGAGGTGATAGGACTGTATCTACAGGCGCTGGCTGCGCAGCTTTTGTCCGTTGCGGTGCGGTTTATGCCGCTGGGGCAGGCCGATGCACAGCGCGTCCTTTCCGCCTTGGCGCCGGTGATCGCGGGCGCGGCGCAAAGGGCCTCGGGTGCGGGAGAGGAGGCGCTGTTCACCTTCACCCCCGGCGCGGACATTGCGGCGATGGCGCAGGAACATATGGAAACGAGGATCTTCCGGTCATGACTTCCCCCAACGGCCCCCTTCGCGTCGGCATCGGCGGCCCCGTGGGAGCGGGGAAGACGACACTGACGGCGGCGCTGTCGCGGGTGCTGGCGCCGCAGCTGTCTATGGCGGTCATCACCAACGACATCTACACGCGCGAGGATGCCGAGTTCCTTATGCGCGCGCAGGTTCTGCCGCTGGACCGCATTCGGGGTGTCGAAACCGGTGGCTGCCCGCATACCGCGATCCGTGAGGATGCCAGCATCAACCTCGCCGCCGTCGCCGACCTGCGGGCGGTGCATACGGACCTGGACCTGATCCTGATCGAAAGCGGGGGCGATAACCTGGCCGCGACCTTCTCACCGGAACTCGCGGACCTGACGATCTACGTCATCGACACCGCGGCCGGGCAGGACATCCCGCGAAAGAAGGGGCCGGGGTTGATGCGGTCGGACATCCTGGTGGTGAACAAGACCGACCTTGCGCCTTACGTGGGCGTCGATCTGGAGATGCTGGAATCCGACGCGGCGAAGGCCCGGGCGGGGCGGCCTTTCGTGCTGTCGGACCTGCGGAGCGGCAAGGGGCTGGACCGGATCGTCGGCCTGCTGGCCGAACTGGGTGGGCTGGACGTCAGGGCCTGAGTGCCGCGCGAGAGTTGGCTACCTGTCATGTTGGCTCTTGGACGATTTCCAGTAGAGCCGGAAACGAGTAGAGGCCCGGTGCGCGCCCGGCGGGTGGGATCAACACTGACAGGACACCAGCCTGAACCAGTTTGTTGGTAAAGCTGTTGGCGGTCGGTTTGGGAATACCGGAGTCTCGAGTGAACCGGCTGTTCCGGAAGATCGGATTAGCAAAGATGTAGTTCAGGACGTCGCCGCTCCAGCGCGAGCGGAGCAGGTCGCGCATGCGTTCGCGCATGTCATCGTAAAGCGACAGGATGCGCCCGACGATGTCGATGTTTTCGTGGGCTTGGGACTGCAGAGCCGCAAGAAAGAACTGGCACCACCCGGTCCAGTCACTGGACGCGGATACAGCCCGTAGTCGTTCGATGTACTCTTCCTTGTTCCGTTCAAAGTAGTCGCTGACAAAGAAATGCGGCGCGCTGAGGACACCACTTTGCCAAAGCATCAGGGTGATCAGCATGCGCCCGACCCTCCCGTTGCCATCCTCGAATGAATGCAGCGCCTCGAACTCCGCATGTGCCAGAGCAGTGCGCAGAATCGGCTGCATCGAACCATCTTGCATGAAGCTGACAAGTGTTTCCATCGCAGGGCCAAGTTGGTCGGGCGCTATCGGGATGAAGTCGATCCTCTTTCTTCGCCGGTCCCCGATGTAGTTCTGCTCGGTCTTGAACTGCCCGGGACGCTTTTCCGCACCGCGACCGTAGCTGAGTAGTGTCTTGTGTGCCGTTCTAATCAGGTGTTCCGAAAGCGGATAACCGTCCGCCAACTGCCGTTCAGCCTGCTTCAGAGCGCGCGCATACAGCAAGACCTCTAGAGTATCGCTCCTTCCCAACGGAGAGACACTCAAATCGTCTGCATTCGCTTCAAGACGCAGCACTTCTTCCAGCGTTGAAATCGTCCCTTCCATCCGCGACGAGACGACTGCATCGTGGGCGCGCAGTGGTGCGAGGAGAAGTTCGCTGTTCTTGAGGCCGCGGAGCATCGTGTCAAATCGCGTAAGCGCTGTCACCGTGTCAGTAAGCGGGATAAGCAGCGCCGTCAGGTCAAGGTTTGTCGGAGGAAATGCGCCCAGATGGTAGCTGACTGCGTGAGTGCAGTCGTATGTTGTGTTGTGTATTACAATCTCGGATCTGCTGATCATAAGGCGTTTTGTGTATCACTTTCGATCAGGAGTCAATTTGCGATTGGCGTTCCTAGGAAAGCTGTACACAACTGGCTTTGTCTACCTGAGTTAGACACAAGCAAGCTTGAGTACAGCACAAGCAAGCATTCTATACACAAGGCCCCGGAGTTTCCACCGGGGCCTTCCGTTACATGCGATGTAAGACGCCTCAGCCCTCGGCGGGCTCTTCCTTTTTCTCGGTGATTTCCTCACCGGTTTCCTGGTCGACCATCTTCATGCCAAGGCGCACCTTGCCACGGTCGTCGAAGCCCAGAAGCTTGACCTTGACCTCCTGGCCTTCCTTCAGCAGCTCGTTCGGGTGGTTCAGGCGCTTGTTGGCGATCTGGGACACGTGCACCAGACCGTCGCGCTTGCCGAAGAAGTTCACGAAGGCGCCGAAGTCGACCAGTTTCACCACCTTGCCGGTGTAGATCTGGCCCTCTTCGGGTTCCGCCACGATCGACCAGATCATGTCGTAGGCCTTCTTGATGGCCTTCTGATCGTTCGAGGCGATCTTGATCTGACCATCGTCGTTGATGTCGACCTTGGCACCCGAAACCTCGACGATCTCGCGGATGACCTTGCCGCCCGAGCCGATCACTTCGCGGATCTTGTCGGTCGGGATGGTCAGCGTCTCGATCTTGGGCGCGTATTCGCTGAAGCCCTGCGGGGCCGACAGCGCCTTGTTCATCTCGCCCAGGATGTGCATGCGGC
>JBJTSJ010000052.1:0-2899 GCA_046076605.1 Tabrizicola sp. | reverse complement strand
CGAGGTTGCCGTGGTGTTTCACCCGGTCCGATGGGCTGCCGATGGCTTTGGCCGGGGTCTGGCAGCGCTGGGGGGACATGGACACGGTGGCGATCGTGTCGACCGAGGCCGGGCCGGGGATGGGCCAGATCCACCACCGTGAGCCGGTGATCCTGGAGCGCGAGGACTGGCCCCTGTGGCTGGGTGAGGCCGGGCATGGGGCGGCGGTGTTGATGAAGGCCACCGCCGAGGGGGTGATGACCAAGCCCTATCGCGTGGGTGTGGCGGTCAATTCCAACCGCGCCTCTGGGGCGCAGCTGATCGAGCCGGTGGCGGCCTGAAGCCGCCGTCAGTCCGGGATGACGGCGGTGGCGTCGATCTCCACCAGCCATTCCGGGCGGGCGAGGGCGACCACGGTCAGCCCGGTGCAGACCGGGTGCACGCCCTTGATGTACTCGCCCATCACCCGGTAGACCGGCTCGCGGTGGCGGACGTCCGTCAGGTAGACGACCAGCTTGACCAGATGCTCCATCTTGCCGCCGGCTTCCTCGATCAGCTGCTTGATGTTCTGCATGACCTTGTGCGCCTGTTCCGCCGCGTCGGTGGTCATCAGGCTTGCCGAGGTATCAAGGTCCTGCGGGCAGGCGCCGCGGAACCAAAGGGTCGTGCCGCCGCGGGTGGCGACCAGGTGGCAGAGGTCGTTGTCGAGCTTCTGCTCGGGGTAGGTCACCTTGGTGTTGAACTTGCGATAGCGGGTGTGGGTGGTCATTTGTCTTGCCTCATCCTCTGGACGCGACCTGGGTCGCGATGTGTTCGCCGTCTTTCCAGCAGCCCCAGATAAAGCTGGAGCCGCGCCGTGTCAGCCAGGGGAGGCCGACGAAGTAGAAGCCCGGAACGCGGGTTGTGCCCTGGGTGTGGTCGGGGCGGCCTTCGGGGGTCAGGACTGGCAGGTCGAGCCAGCCGTAGTCGAAGGCGAAGCCGGTGGCCCAGATGATCGTGCTGATCCCTTGCGCCTTCAGGTCCAGCGTGCAGATGGGCTGGGTCAGGCAGGCGGGGTCGGGGTAGGCGCGCCGCGCCTCGGGGTCTTCGGGCAGGTCGAGGCCTTGCGCGCGGACATGGGCGTCGCATTCGTCGAGGAGGTTCGCAAGGTAGGCGTCGCCCCGCGTGATGTTGGTCTGTAGGTCATTGGCGATGGAGAGGACGCCGTTCGTACAGGCGCTGGTCCGGCCCAGAAGCTGCAGGCCCTCACCGGCCAGGCGGCGGAAGTCGATGTTCTGGCCGCCATAGGCACCGGAGACGGCGATGGTGACATGTTCCGTGCCGGGGGTCGGGGCCTGCAGGTCCCATTTCCCCAACGCACCCAGCCACCAGACAAAATCCTTGCCGCGATAGCGGCGGGGCGGGCGGTCGTGGGGGCCGAGGGACAGCCAGGTCGGGCGGCCAGCGCGGTTCAACTCGTCGGCGATCTGGGTGCCGGAGGAGCCGCCGCCGACGACCAGCACGCCTCCCGGGGGCAGTTGCGCGGGGTTGCGGTAGTGGGTGGAGTGGATCTGCATCAGGCCGAGGTCGGCGGGGACGAGCGGCGGGATCATCGGCTTCTGGAACGACCCGGTGGCCGAGACGACGTTCCGCGCAATGATCGTCCCGGCCGGGGTTTCGGCGTGGAAGCGGCCATCGGCGGAGCGGGTCAGGCGCGTCACCTCCACCCCTTCGCGGATTGGGGCCTTGTTCGCGCGGGCGAAGGCGCGGAGGTAGTCGGCGACGTCTTCCTTCCCCGGGAAGGCGTCGGGGTCGGTGGCGAATTCCATTTCGGGGAAGCGGTCATGCCAGGCGGGGCCGTTGGCGACGAGGGAATCCCAGCGCTCAGCCCGCCAGCGGTGGGCGATCTGGTGGCGTTCGAGGACGAGGTGCGGCACGCCCTTGCGGCCGAGGTGGACCGAGGTGGCGATCCCGGCCTGTCCGGCGCCGATGACAAGGGTGTCGATCTGTTCGGTGGTCATCCTTGGTCCTTTTAGGCGGGCAGGCGGGAGGGGAGGGGGTCGAGAGACGCGACTTCGCGCCGGAAGCTGGGGGTGTCGCCGCGGTCGTCGGGGGTGTCCAGTTCCTCGGCAAAGCGGCGGCCGGCGTAGGTGGCCCAGGCGATGGGGCCGGGGGCGGCGGCGTCGCCGATCAGTTTGATGGACCGGATGCCTGCGGCGTCCCACTCCGCCTGCCGGGCGCGGAGGTCGTGGTAGAGGGCGTCCTGCGGGGTGCGCGAGGTGACCATGACGACGGCGTCGGCCTTGAGGGATTCGGTGCGGCCGGTCCAGGTGCAGGCAAGCGTGACCTCGCCCGGGCCGATGGCTTCGGGGGACTTGTTGACGATGACGTTGACCCCGATGTCCAGCATGCGGCGCATGATGATGCCCTGTTCCAGCGTGTTCTTCGCCCATTCGGCGATCTTCGTCGCGGGGCAGGCGAAGTCGACAGTGCAGCCGCGCGCGACCAGAAGCTCGGCCAGAACCGACCCCATGTAGAAATGATCGTCGTCATAAAGCATGACGCGGCCGCCGGTTGGGCCGGCCCCGGCCATCAGGTCGTCGGGGGTGAAGACGGGCATGGCAGGATCGGTCGGGATCGGGTGGAGGTGAAGCCGCGCCACGGCATCGCGCCGCCAGGTGGCGCCGGTGGCGATTGCGACGTGTTCGGTGCCCATGGCGAGGATGTCGTCGGCGGTAAGGCGGCTGTCGCGGTAGACGTCGAGGTTGGTGAGGGGCGCGATCTGGCCGTTGCGGTAGTCGGCCACGCGGCCCCAGGCGGAGAGGCCGGGGAGGAGCCGTTCCTTGGCCACTCGGCCCCCCAGCACGGTTGTCGCTTCGGCCAGCGTCACCTGATAGCCGCGCCGGGCGGATTGCAAGGCAGCCTCCAGCCCCGTGGGGCC
>JBJTSJ010000051.1:0-2884 GCA_046076605.1 Tabrizicola sp. | reverse complement strand
CGCCCTCAAGCCTGACTCCATAAAGCCGTCGAACAGCCTGCCCGCGACCGCGAAATGGCTGCCCGCGATGCCGTGAAACAAGCGCCCGCGATCGCGCGAAATACGCAGCCGAGGCCGTGCGTCTGATCATGGACCACGCTTTTGCCGTGATCGCCACGCTGCGTCCATCACCGGCCGAGCTGGATGCGCTGGTCCAGTTTCTGACCGACGTCGGTTATGCGACGGATGCCCGCCGTCAGGAATGGGTGCTGCTGGCTGACATCTTCGGTCTTTCTGACGGCGTGATGTGCGATGGAGCTGCAACGGCGGGGGGCGTGACGCCTTCGACCCTGCCTGGTCCGTTCTATCGCGCTGATGCCCCTGCACTGGATCTTGGGGCAGACCTCTGTCTCGACGGGCAGGGTGTGCCCTTGGCCGTCACCGGCCGCGTCACCGGACCGAAAGGTGACCCGCTCGCGGACGCCACGGTTGAAGTCTGGCACGCCAATGCCAAAGGGCGCTATGAAAACCAGGACCCGGACAGTCAGCCCGAGCATAACTTGCGCGGTCGTTTCCGGACCGACCACCTGGGCTGCTTCCACTTTCGTACCATCCGCCCAGGTGGATATGCCTTGCCCGGCGACGGTCCGGTTGGCCAGTTGGCAACCCGGATCGGCCTGTCGTTAGACCGGCCCGCACATATCCACTTTGCCGTCACCGCCCCCAAGCATCGCCGCCTGGTGACCGCAATTTTCGACGGAAGTGACCCCGCCATCGGTCGAGACGCCCTTTTCGCGGTCAAGTCCGGCCTGATTGGAGACTATCGCCCGGCTGGTACGGGCTTTGCGCTCGACGTCCTGCTGGTGGTCGACCGCGACACTGACAAACCCCACTCACAGCAAGAAGGATGACGCTTATGGCCCTCGTCTCCGGCTATCACCACCTGACGATGAGCACGCATGGCGTGCAGGAAGACTATGATTTCTATACCAAGGCGCTGGGGCTTTACTCGGTCAAGCGGACGGTGCTGTTTGACGGCGTTCTGCCGGTCTATCACCTGTACTACGGGTCGCGGCATGGCGATGCATCGACGATCATCACCACGTTCCCGTTCAAGAAGCCCGGCATCTTCGGGCGGCGCGGGACAAACCAGACCCGCACGATCATGCAGGCGATCCCCGTGGGCGCGGCGGACTTCTGGGTGGACCGACTGAACAGGCATGGCATCCCGGCGGCGAAGGGCGAACGTTTCGGGCTGACCCGGGTCCTGTTCGCCCATCCCTGCGGCATCCCGCACGAGCTGGTGGAAAACCCCGACGACCCGCGCAAGCCCATCGTGAACGAGGCGCAGGGGACGACGGCGCAGGTCGCGATCAAGGGGATCTACGGCGGCGGCGTTGCGGTGATGGATGCAGGCCCGATGGAGGAGTTCCTGGACATCGGCATGCAGTTCCGCCGTGAAGGGACCGACGCCAACGGCAGCATGTGGATCGTGCCGCAGAACGACGGGTTGCGGTCGGTGATCGAGCTGGTGACCGACCGCGACAGCCCACAGGGGACTTGGACGCTGGCGGGCGGCACGGTCCATCACCTCGCGTTCAACACCGGCAACGAGGAAAACCAGATCGCGCTGAAGGCCCGGCTGGAGGGGATGGGGTATACCGACGTCAGCGAACAGAAGGACCGGATGTACTTCAAGTCGATGTACATGCGGTCCCCCGGCGGCGCGATGTTCGAACTGGCCTGGACGGTGCCGGAAGGCTGGGCCAAGGACGAACCCGCCGACGCTATCGGCAAGTCGCTGGTGTTCCCGCCGTGGTTCGCCGACCGCCAGGCCGAGATGGAAGCGGGCCTGGAAGCGGCCAACTTCTAATGCCGGGTGTGGCGGACATCCTGTCTTTGGGCGTGGACCCAGGCCGTGCGAAGGTGCTGTGCATCTTCGTCCATGGCCGTGGGCAATCGCCCGAAGAGATGGAGGCGGGGGTCATCCGTCGCCTGTCCGCCCGCGACGTGGCCTACGTCCTGCCCCGAGCCGAGGGCAAGACCTGGTACAACGCACGCGCGGTCGATCCCTTGACGGACCCGACGCGGGCGGAACTGGCGGCCTCGCTGGCGGGTCTGGCCGCGGCGGTCTCGGACCTGCGGCGCCGGGCACCTGGCCTGCCGCTAGTTCTGGCCGGGTTCAGCCAGGGCGCCTGCTTGTCGGTGGAACACAGCTTCTCGGGACAGGAGGCTCCTGACGCCATGGTCGCCTTCACTGCCTGCCGCGTGGGCGTGGTGACCGACGACCGGCCCGCTTTTTTGCCCTCCGGCCTGCCGGTCTACCTGTCGGCCGGAAGCGCCGACCCCTGGATCCCCGTCGCGGCTTTTGCCGAAGCGGTCGCCGAGCTTGGGGCGGCAGAAGCCCGCTTGCGCTGCGACGTTTTCCCAGGCCGCGCGCATGAGGTCTCGGATCCCGAGATCGCGATTCTGGACAGCGTCCTGACTGACCTTGCCGCCGGGCACGCGCCGCTGATGGAGGCCCCCCGATGACCCGCCCCTTCGTCTTTCCGGGTCTCACTACCCGCGTCGTCTTCGGCCACGGCACTCTGGCGCAGGTGCCAGAGGAGGTCGCGAAGCTGGGGCATTCCCGGGCTTTGGTCCTGTCCACGCCGCACCAGAAGGGTGAGGCCGAGGCGCTGGCGGCAAAGCTTGGAGACAAGGCCGCCGGGGTCTTCGCCGGGGCTGCGATGCACACGCCGGTCGAGGTCACGGATGAGGCCGTTGCAGCTTTCCGTTCGGCGGGGGCCGATTGCGTCGTCTCGCTTGGCGGTGGGTCCACCACCGGCCTCGGCAAGGCCATCGCCGTCCGCACCGGGGCGGACCAGGTGGTTATCCCGACGACCTATGCCGGGTCCGAGATGAC
>JBJTSJ010000050.1:0-5141 GCA_046076605.1 Tabrizicola sp. | reverse complement strand
GAACGCAAACTCGGCAAAGGGGTCAACGAGCCAGCTCATGCGGCGCCCCGTTCAACAGGACGGACGCAGACATTGGCGCTGTTGTCGAAGGCTTCCGACATCTGGCGGGCGCGGAACAGGTTTTCGGCGGTCAAGACTTGGGCTGTCGCCCCATGCGCCACCTTCTCTCGCGCCAGAAGCAGCGTTTCGGGGAAGTACCCGCGCACCGCGTCGATGTCATGCAGCACGGCCAGTATTGTGCGCCCTTCGCCATGCCAGCGCTGGACAACGGCCAGAAGATCGGCGGCGGTCTGGGTGTCGAGCGCGGTAAAGGGTTCGTCCAAAAGGATCAGGTCGGCATCCTGCAAGAGAAGCCGCGCGAACATCACCCGCTGCACCTGACCACCCGACAGGGCCGAGATCGGGCGCTTCTCGAACCCGGTCAGGCCAACGGCCGCCAACGCCTCGGCCACCCGCATAGCATCCTGGCCGTTAACCCGCCCGAACGCACCAACACGGTGCCACAGGCCCATGGCCACGAAGGCCCCTACGGCAATTGGAAAGCTGCGGTCTACCTCCGAAAGCTGTGGCAGATAGGCCAGCCGCGATGCGTTTCGGTCAATTCGACCTTCCAAGGGGGCAAGTTCCCCCATTACACCCTTGAGAAGCGTGGATTTCCCTGCGCCATTTGGCCCGACGATAGCGGTCAGGCTACCCGGGGTCAGATCAAGGTCCAAGTGATGGACCGCCGGATGACGGTCATAGCCGAGGGTCAAGTCGCGGATCGAAAGTGCCATGTCAGCTCGCAATCAACAAAAGGCCCAGCCACAGGGCTGCGGACAGACAAAGTGCCAGCGCCAGGCGCAGGACCGCACCAGAGAGGAGCAAATCCTTCATGCCTTGTCCCCCGCGCAGTCGCCGCAGCGGCCATGCACCTCAATGGTCTGGCGCGCCTCGGCGAACCCCTCGGCAGCAAGGCGTAGATGCAGGCTTTCGAACAGGCTTGGCGCCTCGACGCTTTGTACTGCGCCGCACTCATCACAGATCGCGACCACACCCGGGGTGGGCGAGGATACAACCGCCCAAGCCCGCAGCGTTTCGATCCTTTGGACGACGCCCGCCTCCTCCAGTCCCTTGAGCGCGCGGTAAACAGTCGGCGGGGCCGCTGCACCTCCATTCCGCTGCATCCGACCCAGAAGCTGATATGCCGTCATTGGGCCATTTGCACCGCGCAATAGGTCCAGCACTTCGATCTCATTGCGGGTCAGTTGCTCGCCCATGGTCCCCTCACAGGATGGTCGGGTTGGGTGCATCGCCGTAAACGGCAACCGGATCGAAGCGGCGTTCGGTTTCGGTGAAGCTTAGTTGGCCGCCAGCCTGGGGTCCGAAGGGCACCTCGCGGTAGAAGCAAGACCGATAGCCGACATGGCAGGAGGCACCGGTGCCAGCAACGCTAACCTCCAACCAAAGTGCATCCTGATCGTCGTCGATCCGCATGCGCACAACTCTTTGCTTCAAACCCGACGTCGCCCCCTTGTGCCAGACCGCCTTGCGCGTCCGGCTGAAGTAATGCGCCTCGCCTGTCTCGATGGTCAGCCGCAACGCTTCGGCGTTCATCCAGCCCAACATCAGCACGGTACCGTCCCCAGCATCGGTCGTCACGCAGGGCATCAGACCATCCACCGGAAAGCGCGGGGCCAGCATAAGGCCCTCTTCGACATCGAGGACGGACAGACGGTGGGCAAAGGTGATGGTCATTGCAGCTTGCTTTCACGGGATCATTGGCAGATATACGTTATAGCATAACATAGCACAAGCCAATGACATCCCGGATCCCCCTGACCCTGATCACCGGCTACCTTGGTGCCGGCAAAACCACGCTTCTGAACGCGATGCTGCGCGATGCCTCGGCTGGCCGCATCGCCGTTGTCGTCAACGAGTTTGGCGATGTGGGCCTTGACCACGACCTGATCGTCGAGACGACCGAGGAGACGGTCCTTCTCTCCTCCGGCTGCATGTGCTGCACGGTGCGCGGCGATCTGGTGCAGGCGCTGGAGGGCCTGTTCGAGAAACGCAGTTCCGGGAAGCTGGACTTCGACCGCATCGTGATCGAGACCACCGGCCTCGCCGATCCCGCGCCAATCCTGCACACGTTGATCGTGACGCCCGGCCTTGGCGCTGCGCTGCGGATGGATGGGGTCGTCACCGTATGTGATGCCGTCAACGGCCCGAAGACGCTGGATGCCGGGTTCGAGAGCGTTCAGCAGGTCGCCATGGCGAATGTGCTGGTCCTGTCGAAAACCGACCTTGTCACACCCGCCGAATCCACCGCCTTCCGCGCGCGGCTGGCGGCACTGGCCCCTGGCGCGCGGATCGTCACCGCCACCCGCGGCGCGGTTCCGCTGGCCGATCTCTTCGGCCACGGCGCGCCCGAGATGAACGCGCCCCTGCCCGAGGCCGAGGCTTGGGTCAACGCCCCTGCCTATGCGCTGTCATCGCTGCCCCTGCCCTTGGCCAAACCGGCCCTGCCCCAGGCCACCAGCCCGACCCATGGCCTCTTCGGGCTGGCCCCCGCCCTCAGCCTTATGACCGCCATCGCGCCGCCCGCGCTGCATGACGACCGCATCTCCTCTGTCTCGATGGTATTCGACGAGCCCATCAATCCAATGATGCTGGACATTTGGATGGAAACCCTGATCGCGGCCCGCGGCCCGGACATACTCCGCCTGAAAGCGGTGATCTGGGCCGACGGCTTCGACACCCCCTTCGTCATCCACGGCGTCCAGCACATTATCGACCCGCCGGTCAGGCTGGCCCGCTGGACCGGCGCAGACCGCCGAAGCGGTGTCGTCATCATCGGCCGCGACCTGCCGCGCGAGGCCTTGCTGGAGAGCCTCGATGTGCTGAAGACCCGGCCTCTCATCCATACGATCAACGGTTGACGAAGACGGCTGGTTGCAAGGGCAGAGCGACAGCAAAAGGCCAGGCAGAACGGACGCGTCCACAAGGCAGCCTACGTGACAACGTCTGTCAGCACAGGCGGAAGTGACCTGTGCGGCCTCTGCCTGGTCTCCGATACGGTCAATCAGCATGGACCATCATGATCATAATGTGCAAAAAGAAGTATTTTTGCACAGCACAGGCAGGTTTCGTTTTTTGGACTAATTATTCACGATAAGTACGCCTTATCGTGGGTGTTGACCGCGCCCCTGAATTCGACCAGTCTCGCCCTCAATTCCCGGCCTATCCGGCATGGGTTAACGCCTGCGAAGGCCACCGAACGCATGTCCAGCCTGATCCTGCCCTCCTACGCCCAACTGTCCGACGCCGATGAGGCGGCGCTGGCCGACCTCTACCGGCGCGGCACGCCCGCGAACACGCTCCGCGCCTGGGAGCGGGACCTGGCCTATATCGCCGCCTGGAAGATGGCGGCCTTCGGTCAACCCCTCGTCTGGCCGGAGGCGGAGAAGGTCGCGCTCCGCTTCATCCTCGATCACGCCCAGGACCTGACGGAAAAGCCGGGGACTGCGCAGGACGTGGCGATGGAGTTGATCGCAATTGGCCTGCGCCAGGAACTCACCTCGCCTGCCCCGGCCACGCTCGACCGTCGGATCGCCTCATGGCAGGCCTTCCATCGGATGCGGAACCTGGTCTCGCCCTTCTCGGCGCCGCTGGTGCAGCAGGCGCGGCAAAAGGCGCGGCGGGCGAATGCCAAGCCCCGGGTGCCGAAGTCGCCAAAGCCGGTGACGCGGGACATTCTGGAGGCGCTGCTCGCCACCTGCGACGCCACCAATCGTGGCATCCGGGACCGGGCGATGCTGATGCTCGCCTTTGCCTCAGGTGGCAGACGTCGGTCCGAGGTGACGGGGCTGAACGTCGAGGACATCGGGCGGGATGACTTCGTCTCCAAGGGCCTTCTCTGGGTCCGGCTCTTGGAGACCAAGACGACCAAGAAGAATCAAGCGCCAAGGCTGCCCCTCAAGGGCCGTGCGGCGCGGGCTGTGGTGCATTGGCTGGAAGTGACCGGGATCACCCAAGGGCCGCTCTTCCGGCCTGTCAGCCTGTCTGACCGCCCGCTGCCCCGCCGTCTCGCCCCCGATGCCCTGCGGACGATCCTGCGCCACCGGCTGGCCCTTGCCGGCCTGCCGGAGGATTTCGCGACCCCGCATGGCCTCCGTGCGGGCTTCCTGACGCAAGCCGCCCTCGACGGCGCCCCCCTCGCCGCCGCGATGAAGCTGAGCCTCCATCGATCCGCCGTGCAGGCCCAGAAGTACTATGCCGATGTCGAGATCAGCGAGAACCCGGCGACGGATCTCCTGGGCGACTGATGGGGTTCTTTTGGTGCTAATCAGCCATCCGAAAGGTAGGCCACAAGGTTCTGATGGGCATGGAGTACACGGATAACTTCGATCTTTTGCCCGTCCCAGCGATAAACCACCAGATGCGATCCGCTTGGATGGATTCGAACTGAAGGCGTGAACTCGGCGCGATCCCGGGCCAGTTCAGGGAATTCCGCCAGCAGATCGAAGACTGCAAAGAGCCCGTCAGCATAGCGCTCCGCTTGGGTTAATCCCCATGTCGTTGCACCTTGTTGCCAGATGTCCGAAAGATCGGCTTCCGCAGCAGGACGCAGGACCCAGCCGCTACTTCCCTGCATGCTGTGCGCGCATCCGGACTTTGAACCCCTGCCGGTCAAGCGGCTTGGCAGGCCCGCTCGCTAGGCCAGCGTCGACGGTGGCCTGTATCTCGGCGATGGCGTCGAGACGTTCCCGATCGCGACGTATAAGATCGCGCACATAGTCGCTGGAATTGGCGTAGCGACCTGACCTGGTCTGGTCTTCGACCCAGCTCTTCATCGGATCCGGCAGCGAAATGTTCATGGTGCCCATATGAGTCTCCTTCGGCTCACTAGTTATGGCAAAGATTGCCATTCGACAAGCATGCGCTGTGTCGTGCCAGCCAAACGGTCGTTTATTGGTGCTACATGAAACTGCAAACGGCCTATTTTGATGCCTCTGATCGGCTATGCGCGCGTCTCGACCGAGGATCAGACTCCCCTGCCCCAATCGCATGCCCTGAAATCCGCGGGCTGCGTCGAGATCCACGAGGAGCAGGCCTCGGGCGGCAATCGCGCACGGCCCGTGCTGGCCCGCGTACTGGAG
>JBJTSJ010000049.1:0-11438 GCA_046076605.1 Tabrizicola sp. | reverse complement strand
CTCATACTTACACTTAGACTTATATTGAAACTTATACTTATCCTTTGACTTATGCTTATGCGTCTACTTTTACCTCTACCTCTACCTCTACCTCTACCTCTACCTCTACTTCTACTTCTACTTCTACTTCTACTTCTACTTCTACTTCTACTCGGAACTGGCCAAGGGCCAGAAGGCGCAAGGCGCGGACGTGATCTACGCGGCGGCGGGCGGCACGGGCGTGGGCGTCCTGCAGGCGGCGGCTGACGAAGGCATCCTGTCGATCGGCGTCGACTCGAACCAGAACTACATGCACCCGGGCAAGGTCCTGACCTCGATGCTGAAGCGCGTCGACAACGCGGTGTACGAAGCCTTCAAGGAAGGCGAAGCCCTGACCCCCGGCATCAACGTGATGGGCCTGGCGAATGAAGGCGTCGGCTACGCGATGGACGAAAACAACGCCTCGCTCGTCACCCCGGAAATGCAGGCCGCGGTCGATGCAGCGGCCGAGAAGATCAAGTCGGGCGAGCTGGTCGTGCACGACTACATGTCGGACAACACCTGCCCGGCCGCCACGTTCTGATCGGCTGACAGCCTGAGACGAATGATGCCGCGCCAGACCTCTGGCGCGGCATCTTAGCAAGGGGCGGGCCCCGAAGCCGCGCGATAAGCGGCCGGACCCGGCGACAGGGGGAACATATGGCTGACGCGGCTTTCGCCATCGAGCTGAAGGGCATTTCCAAAGCCTTCGGTCCGGTCCAGGCAAACAAGGACATCAACATCGCGGTGCCGAAGGGCACGATCCACGGGATCATCGGCGAGAATGGCGCGGGCAAGTCGACGCTGATGTCGATCTTGTACGGGTTCTACAAGGCCGATGCTGGCCAGATCTTCGTCAACGGCCAGCTGACCCCCATCCCCGACAGCCAGAGCGCCATTCGCGCCGGCATCGGAATGGTCTTCCAGCATTTCAAGCTGGTGCAGAATTTCTCGGTCCTGGAAAACATCATCCTTGGGGCCGAGGAAGGCCAGATGCTGAACACCTCCCTGTCCAAGGCGCGGAAGGAGCTGGAGCGTCTGGCGCGGGACTATGAGCTGGACGTGGACCCGGACGCGCTGATCGAGGACCTGTCGGTGGGCCACCAGCAGCGGGTGGAAATCCTGAAGGCCTTGTATCGGCAGGCCGACATCCTGATCCTTGACGAGCCCACGGGGGTGCTGACCCCGGACGAGGCCGACCATCTGTTCCGCATCCTGAAAGGGCTGAAGGACCAGGGGAAGACCGTGATCTTGATCACCCACAAGCTGCGCGAGATCATGGAGGCCACGGACAATGTGTCCGTCATGCGGCGGGGCACGATGGTCGCCACGGTCAAGACCGCCGAGACGTCTCCGGAGCAGCTGGCCGAGCTGATGGTGGGCCGCAAGGTTCTGCTGGAGGTCGAGAAGGCCCCGGCAAAGGCAGGTGAAGTTGTCCTGAAAGTCGAAGACCTGCGGGTGCGCGACGAGCACAAGGTGGAGCGGCTGAAGGGCGTCAGCCTGGAGATCCGTTCGGGAGAGATCCTGGGCATTGCCGGGGTCGCCGGAAACGGCCAGACCGAACTTCTGGAAGCGCTGGGTGGCATGATCAAGGCGACGGGCAAGGTGACCTTGAAGGGTGCCGACCTGCCCCTGTCCGGGGCCGGGGCGGACGGCCAAAGCCGCCGTGGCGCCGGGATCGCCCATGTGCCAGAGGACCGGCATCACCACGGGCTGATCCTGGACTTCTCCGCTTGGGAGAATGTCGCCTTCGGCTATTTCAACGACCCGGACTACCAGAAGAACCGGCTGTTCATGGACAACGACGCCATCCGCGCCGACACTGAACGGAAGATGGCGAAGTTCGACGTCCGCCCGCCGATCCCGACCTTGGCGGCGAAAAGCTTCTCGGGCGGGAACCAGCAGAAGATCGTCGTCGCACGCGAGATCGAGCAGAACCCGGCGCTTTTGCTGATCGGCCAACCGACGCGAGGCGTGGACATCGGCGCGATCGAGTTCATCCACAAGCAGATCATCGCGCTGCGGGATGCGGGGGCGGCGATCCTTTTGGTCAGCGTGGAACTGGATGAGATCATGAGCCTTTCCGACCGCATCGCTGTGATGTTCGACGGCAAGATCATGGGCTTCCGCGATCCGGATACGACCAACGAACGCGAGCTTGGCCTGTTGATGGCTGGGGTCACCGGCAAAGGGGAGGCCGCCTGATGGACCGCTTGCCACGCTGGGCCGATGTGGCCCTTGTCCCCTTCGTCTCTCTCACGCTGGCCGCGATCATCTCGGCCCTTGTCATCATCGCCATCGGGCAGGACCCCTGGGAGGCGATCACGGTGATGGTCCAGGGGTCGGTGATGAACGCCTATGGCTGGGGCTATACGCTTTATTATGCCACCAGTTTCATCTTCACCGGGCTGGCGGTGACGGTGGCGTTCCATGCAGGCCTCTTCAACATCGGCGGCGAGGGGCAGGCGCAGCTGGGCGGGCTTGGGGTGGCGCTTGCGCTGCTGTTCATTCCCTGGCCGCATTGGACGATTGCGCTTGTGGCCGCGGCCTGCGGGGCGGCGCTGTTCGGGGCGGCCTGGGCGGCGATCCCGGCCTATCTGCAGGCGAAACGCGGCAGCCATATCGTGATCACCACGATCATGTTCAACTACATCGCGGCAAGCCTGATGATCTTCATGCTGGTCGACGTGCTGCGCCCGCCGGGCAAGATGGACCCGGCCACGGCCAACTTCCCTGAGGCGACGCATCTGCCAAGCTTCAACGAGATCCCCGGGCTGAACCTGATCTTCACCAGCGGTGTGCCCGCCAACGTCACCTTCTTCATCGCGATTGCGATGGCGGTGGTTGTCTGGCTTCTGCTGTGGCGGACGCGGCTGGGCTATCAGATCCGCGCCTTCGGCAAGTCGGAACCTGCGGCCCGCTATGCCGGTATCAACCCGACGCGGATCATCATGATCGCGATGCTGATTTCCGGGGGCCTTGCGGGCCTGATGGCGATCAACAACGTGATGGGCGAGGCGGAGCGCCTCTTGGGCAACTCGGCGTCCGGGGCGGGCTTCATCGGCATCGCGGTCGCGCTGATGGGGCGGAACCATCCGGTGGGCGTCGTTCTGGCGGCGCTGCTGTTCGGGTTCCTGTTCCAGGGCGGAGCGGAGCTGGGCCTGTGGACCAAGATCCCGATTGAACTGCGGACCGTGGTTCAGGGCCTGGTGATCCTGTTCACCGGGGCGCTGGACATGATGGTGCGGATGATTCTGGTTCGCATTTTCGCCCTGTTTCGTACCCGCAAGCTGGAGGCCGCGTGATGGATTACGCAACGCTGCTGCAAATCCTCGACTCGACTCTTCGACTGGCAACGCCGCTGTTGCTGGCTTGCCTGGCGGGGCTCTACTCTGAACGCTCGGGCGTCTTTGACATCGGGTTGGAGGGCAAGATGCTGACCGCCGCGATGTGCGCGGGGGCCGTGGCCTTCTACACCGGCAATGCCTGGGTTGGGGCGCTGGCGGGGATCGCCGGGTCGCTGGTTTTTGCGCTGATCCACGGGATCACGTCGATCACCTTCCGGGGCAATCAGCTGATCGCCGGGGTGGCGCTGAACTTCCTGGCCTCGGGCCTGACGGTGCTGACGGCGCAGGCGCTGTTCGGACAGGGCGGGCGGACGCCTCCGCTGGAAGGCGCGGCGCGGTTCGGAGAACTGCACCTGCCCTTCGCCGAGGCCCTGCGGCCCGTGCCGGTGGTCGGCCCGCTGTATGCCGATGTGATCTCGGGCCATTCGGTACTGGTCTATGCGGCCTTCGCCATCGTCGCGCTGACCTGGTGGGTCCTCTACCGCACTCGTTACGGCCTGCGGCTGCGCGCGGTGGGCGAAAACCCGGCGGCGGTGGATACGGCGGGGGTCAGCGTCAAGGGGCTGAGGTTCTCGGCCGTGATGATCACCGGGGTCCTGTGCGGCCTTGCGGGCGCCTACATGGCGACGGCGCTGCAGGCGGGGTTCGGCAAGGAGATGACGGCGGGGCGCGGGTATATCGCGCTGGCGGCGCTTATCTTCGCCAAGTGGCGGCCGGTGCAGGCGATGTATGCCTGCCTGCTGTTCGGCTTCTTCCAGGCACTTGCCTTGCGGCCGGACGTGGTGGAAGCGGTGGTCCACGTCAAGGTGCCGGTGCCTTTCCTGGACGCGTTGCCCTATATCCTGACGGTGATCGTGCTGGCGGGCTTCATCGGCAAGGCGATCCCGCCGCGCGCGGGCGGCGAGCCCTACGTCAAGGAGCGGTGATGTCTGACGCCGAAACGCTTGCCCGGCTGATCCGCGCCCGCGCTGGGGACGCGCCGGTGGCCCTAGGGCTGATCCTTGGCTCGGGCCTTGGTCACCTGGCACATGCGGTTGACGGCGTGGCGATCCCGTACTCGGACCTGCCGGGCTTTCCGCATGTCGGCGTCTCGGGTCACAACCCGAACCTGCATGTGGGCACGCTGGAGGGCGTTCGCGTCGCGGTCTTTGGCGCGCGGGAGCACTACTATGAAAGCGGCAATCCTCGGGCGATGCTGCTGCCCTTGCAGGTCCTGAAGGCGCTGGGGGCGGAGAGCCTGATCCTGACCAATGCGGCGGGGTCGATGCGGCCGGACATCCCGCCGGGCAGCGTCATGCTCCTGTCGGATCACATCAACTATTCCGGCCTGAACCCGCTGATCGGCGAAAAGACCGACGCCCGCTTCGTGCCGATGACCGACGCCCACGATCCCGCGCTGCGCCGGGCGCTGGAGGCGGCGGCGGTGGCCGAGGGGATCGACCTGCCCGAGGGCGTCTATTGCTGGTACTCCGGTCCCTCCTTCGAGACCCCGGCGGAGATCCGGATGCTGAAGCTTCTGGGTGGCGATGCCGTTGGCATGTCCACCGTGCCCGAGGTGATCCTCGCCCGCTTCTTGGGCCTGAAGGTCGCCGCCATCTCGACCATCACCAACATGGCCGCGGGCATGTCGGACGAGAAGATCAGCCACGAGCACACCAAGGCGATGGCGCCCCTGGGTGCGGCAAAACTGGAACGGATTCTGCGGGAATTCCTGCGTCAGCGGCAGTAAGCGAATCGGGATTTGACATCCCCGGCAAAGGGGCGCAACCGTTTGAAGACTCCTGCGCTTTCGCTTCCTGACTGGCCGCCTCGATGCAGCTCTACCTTCCCATCGCCGAGGTCTCGGTCAATGCCTTCCTCATCCTGGGGCTGGGCGGGATCGTGGGGTTCCTGTCCGGCATGTTCGGCGTCGGCGGCGGGTTTCTGATCACGCCGCTTCTGTTCTTCATCGGCGTCCCCCCGGCGGTCGCGGTGGCCACGGGCGCGAACCAGGTGGTGGCCTCGTCGATTTCCGGCGTGCTGGCGCAGTTGCGGCGGAAGGGCGTCGACTTTCACATGGGGACGGTGCTGCTGGTCGGCGGGTTCATCGGGTCGGCCATCGGGGTCTGGGTCTTTGCGCTGATGACGCGGTTGGGCCAGATCGACCTGTTTGTGCAGCTGTCCTACGTGCTGTTCCTGGGACTGATCGGCGCGATGATGTTCCAGGAAAGCCTGCGGAGCCTCTTGCGGTCGCGCAAGCCGGGCGGGGCCCCGGTGCGGCGGGCGCATGTGCACAGCTGGGTCCACGGCCTGCCCTTCAAGATGAAGTTCCGCGCCAGCGGCTTGTACATCAGCGTGATCCCGCCCGCCCTGATCGGGATCGCCGTGGGCTTCCTGTCGGCAATCATGGGGGTTGGCGGCGGGTTCATTCTGGTGCCCGCGATGATCTACCTTCTGGGGATGCCGACGAAGGTGGTGATCGGGACCTCTCTGTTCCAGATCATCTTCGTCACCAGTTTCACCACCGTGATGCATGCGGTGAACAGCCAGACCGTCGACATGATGCTGGCGCTGCTGCTGATCCTGGGCGGCGTGATCGGTGCGCAGATCGGGACGCGGGTCGGCGTGCGGCTGAAGGCGGAACAGCTGCGCATCCTCTTGTCGCTCTTGGTCCTGACCGTGGCGATCCGCATCGCGGTCGATCTTCTGGTGACCCCAAATGAGCTGTATTCCGTCGCCCCGGGGGTCCTGCCATGATCCGCTTGGCGCTGATGCTTCTGGCCCTGGCGCTGCCCGCCGCTGCGCAAGAGCGGATCGTCGCAGGGTTGAGCCAGAACCGCGTCTCGATCACGGCGGATTTCGACGGGTCCGAGATCCTGATCTACGGCGCGGTCAAGCGCGATGCCCCGGCACCACAAGGCGCGCCGCTGGAAGTGATCGTCACGGTGGAAGGCCCCGCAACCCCTGTCGCCGTTCGACGCAAGGGACGCGTCGCGGGGATCTGGGTCAACAATGCCTCGGTCAATGTCGACAGCGCGCCCACCTTTTACGCGGTGGCGACGACTGGGCCCCTGAACCACATCCTGTCAGACACCGACAACCTGCGGTACGGCATCACGATCGAGCGGGTGATCCGCGCCATCGGCATCGCGGACGAGGCCGACAAGGCGGGCGAGTTCATCCTGGCGCTGTTGCGTGTTCGCACCAACGAGGGGCGCTACCGGGTGCTGGAGGGCAAGGTCGAACTGACCGAGGACACGTTGTTCCGCACCGATGTGGTGCTGCCCGCCAACCTGACCGAGGGCGAGTACAAGGTCCGCCTGTTCCTGTTGCGCGACAAGCGGGTCATCGCCAGTCAGGAGCGGGTGATCGGCGTGCGCAAGGAAGGGTTGGAGCGGTTCGTCTTCAACCTCGCGCAGGAGCAGCCCTTGATCTACGGGCTGTTGTCGCTGGTGCTTGCCGCACTTGCCGGCTGGGCCGCTTCGGCCGCGTTCCGGCTGATCCGGGTCTAGTCGGCTTCCGCCAGCAGCGCCTGCACATCCAGACGTTTGGTGAACACTGCAAGCGAGCCATCAGGGTTGCGTGGCCAATCGGCTTCGGGCCGGTCGCGGTAGAGCTCCACCCCATTGCCGTCGGGGTCATCGAGATAGAGCGCCTCGGATACGCCGTGGTCAGAGGCTCCAGTCAGCGGATAGCGCGCGTCGGCCAGCCGTTTCAGGGCGTTGGCGAGCGACTTGCGGTCGGGGAACAGGAAGGCGGTATGGTAGAGGCCGGTATGGCCGGGTGGCGGCGGGGAGCCGCCAAGGCTTTCCCAGGTGTTGAGCCCGATATGGTGGTGATAGCCGCCCGCCGAGAGGAAGGCCGCCTGGGTGCCATAGCGCGCCACCACGTCGAACCCAAGGACGCCGGAGTAGAAACCAATTGCCCGGTCAAGATCGGCGACCTTCAGGTGGACATGACCGACACGGGTTTCGGGAGGGAGTGACATAGCGGCACCTTCCTGCAGGACGTTCCGGAAGGCTACGCCGGGAAGCACCCCGGGACTACAGGGCTTTTCGCACAGGTCCGGTGCGCGGCGGTCTAGGCTTTCTTCTTGGCAAGCGCCGCCTCAAGCGCAGCAATCCGGGCCTCCAGCGCGGCGTTCTCTTCCCGGGCCTTCTGGGCCATAGCACGGGCGGCATCGAATTCCTCACGCGTGACGAAGTCGCGGTCGGCCATCCAGCGGTCGATCCAGCTTTTCATCGCGGTCTCGGCCTCGGTCTTGGCGCCCTGGGCAACGCCCATCGCATTGGTCATGAGCTGGCTCATGTCGTCAAAGAACTTGTTGCGGGTCTGCATCGGGCACCTCCTGCGATTGCCCCTATATGGCCCCGCCCCGCCAGCAGGGCAAGGCGGTGCTTTGTCGCCGGGCGGTTGACATCCCCTTCCCCCGCCGCGACAAGCGGGGAAACTGCCGAGGGCCCTGATGATCCCCTTCCCCGACATTTCGCCGAACCTGTTCTCGTTCGAGCTGTTCGGCTTCGAGATCGCGCTGCGCTGGTACGCGCTGGCCTATATCGTCGGCATCCTGTTCGGCTGGTGGATCGTGCTGCGCGCGATCCGGATGCCGCGGCTTTGGGCCGGGGATCCACCGATGACGGCGGAACAGGTGGAGCGGTTGCTGACCTGGATCATCCTGGGCGTGATCCTGGGCGGCCGGCTGGGCTATGTACTGTTCTACGACCTGCCGACCTATCTGGCCGATCCGCTGCAGATTGTCCGGGTCTGGGAGGGGGGCATGTCCTTCCACGGCGGCTTCCTTGGGGTGGTTGTTGCGGCAATTTTGTTCAGCCGCCGCGAAGGCATCCCGATGCTGTCGATGGGCGATCTGCTGGCCATCGCAACACCTGTTGGCCTCATGCTGGGCCGATTGGCCAATTTCATCAACGCCGAGCTGTGGGGGCGCCCGACCGACCTGCCCTGGGGCGTGGTCTTCCCGGGAACGGCGGCGCAGACCTGTCCGCAGCTGGTAGGGCTCTGTGCCCGGCATCCCAGCCAGCTGTACCAGGCCGCGCTGGAGGGTCTGCTTCTGGCGCTGGTCCTGCTGTGGCTTGGCTTCCGCAGGGGCTGGTTCAAGCGTCCCGGAGCGCTGATGGGTGTCTTCCTGGTGGGCTATGGCATCGCCCGCTTCCTGGTGGAGTTCGTGCGCCAGCCCGATGCGCAGTTCGTGACCGAGGGCAACCCGGTGGGTCTGGCCCTGCACTGGGGTGGCTGGGGGCTGACGATGGGGCAGCCGCTGTCGCTGCCGATGATCGCCGTGGGTCTGTTCTTCGCCCTGCGCGCCCGGACGCAGTAAAGGCGGGGCCGGATGACGCCCCCCGTGACGCCCCTTGCCGCCCTGCTGGCCCAGCGCATCCGTGAGACCGGGCCGATCTCGGTGGCGGATTACATGACGGAATGCCTGCTGCACCCCGTGCATGGTTATTACACCACGCGCGACCCGTTTGGTGCTGAAGGGGACTTCACCACCGCGCCCGAGATCAGCCAGATGTTTGGGGAGCTTCTGGGTCTCGCGCTGGCGCAGGCCTGGATCGACCGGGGCGCGACCGCACCCTTTACCCTCGCCGAGCTTGGCCCCGGCCGCGGCACGTTGATGGCCGACATCCTGCGGGCGACAAAAAGCGTGCCGGGGTTCCACGCTGCGGCGCGGATCGCACTGGTCGAAGCCTCACCCACCCTGCGCAAGCTGCAGGCGGCGACACTTGCCGGTTATGCTCCCAGTTGGCTGGACCGGGTTCAGGACCTGCCCGAGGCCCCGCTGTTCCTGGTCGCGAACGAGTTCCTGGATGCCCTGCCGATCCGCCAGTTCCAGCGCGGGACAGATGGCTGGCGCGAGCGGCTGGTGGGTTTGCGCGACGGCGCCCTGACCTTCGGCCTGTCGGCCCCCCTGCCCCAGGCGCCGGAGACCCCCGCTTTCCGCCACGCCCCAGAAGTGGCGCTGGTCGAGGACAATCTGCCCGCCCGCCTTGCGGTGGCCGAGGTGTCCTCTCGCATCGCCCGCCACGGGGGAGTCGCCTACTGGATCGACTACGGCGGCTGGCGGTCGCAGGGCGACACGCTTCAGGCGCTGCGCCAGCACGCCTTCGACGATCCGCTGGCCCATCCGGGCGAGGCGGACCTGACGGCGCACGTGGATTTCGAGCCGCTGGCGGCGCAGGCGCAGGCCTTTGCCTATTACACGCAGGGCGCGGTGCTGGGGCGGCTGGGCATTGACCTCCGCGCCGAGCAACTGGGACGGAAGCTGACCGGCGCCGCGCTGGAAAGCCACAAGGCCGCGCATCGGCGCTTGACCCACCCGGAAGAAATGGGTTCGTTGTTCAAGGTGCTTGCGATTACCTCTGCCGGTTCCCCGCCGCCCCCAGGATTCACCTGATGCCGACGACGCTGGAAATCATCACTTCGGACGCGCTGCAGGCCCGGCACGGCTTTTTCACGCGCAAGGGCGGGGCATCCTCGGGCATCTTCGCCGGGCTGAACTGCGGCACCGGGTCTTCGGACCAGACCGAGATCGTCGCGATCAACCGCGCGCGGGTGGCGGAGGCGATGGGCGTGGGAGCCGAAGCGCTGGTCACCGTGCACCAGGTCCATTCCGCGCGGGCGCAGTCGGTGACCGGACCCCTGTCGATCCGGCCCGAAGCCGATGCGTTGGTGACGTCGACCCCGGGCCTTTTGCTGGCGGTGCTGACGGCGGATTGCCAGCCGGTGCTGTTCGCCGATGCGGGGGCCGGCGTTATCGGCGCCGCCCATGCTGGCTGGCGCGGGGCAGTGGATGGCGTTCTGGAAGCCACGGTCGACGCGATGGAGGGGCTGGGGGCAAGGCGGCAGAACATCACCGCCGTCATCGGCCCGACGATCAGCCAGGCGGCCTATGAGGTCGGTCCCGAATTCCTGGACCGCTTTCGCGCCGAAGATGAAGCAAGCACCCGGTTCTTCACCAACGGCCCGGGCGACCGCTTGCTGTTCGACCTGCCGGGATACGGGCTCTACCGGCTGCGGCAGGCCTGGGTCGGTCATGCTGAATGGACCGGGCATTGCACCTACCGCGACCCGGTGCGCTTCTATTCGTACCGACGCACAACCCATGCGGGAGAGGCCGACTACGGTCGGTTGATTTCGACAATAAGACTTTGATGTGGCAGGGCAGCGGCCCAAAAGATCTGATTGCAGCACGGTTCTTCCGCAACCCTGCCGCAATCGCCGGTGAAAACTTCCTCATCTGACTGGCTTGCGATGGGGAATTCCATGATCATCCAGATGAAGACCAAGCGCCGCTGGATCCTGTCGATCCTGGAAACCGTGGGCGATGCTACCGACAGCCGGGTTCTGGCCCGCGCGACGGTGCGGCAGACTTCGGGTCGGACGATGGTCGCCGGTCAGAAGGGTTTCGCCATGCGCCTGAAGACGGCCACCCGCCAGGTCAGCGACGCCTCGCGCTGAGGCGTCAGGCGTTCTTCGCCAGCCTCGCCTCAAGCACGTCGAAGGGCAGCCCGGGCTCATCCTTCGCACAGCGGATCACCAGGCTGGTCTTGACGTTCGCCACATGATCCGCACGCAGAAGTTCTTCGGTCAGAAAGCTTTGAAAGCTCGACAGATCGGGCGAGACGCATTTCAGGATGAAGTCGATCTCGCCGTTCAGCATGTGACATTCGCGGACCAGAGGCCAGGCGCGGCAGCGCGCCTCAAACGCGGCAAGGTCAGCCTCGGCCTGGGAGTTCAGGCGGACCATCGCGAAGACCTGAACCTCGAACCCGAGTTCGCGGGCATTGATGTCGGCATGGTAGCCGCGGATATAGCCCTGCTCCTCCAACCCGCGGACCCGGCGCAGGCAGGGCGGGGCCGAGATGCCGACGCGGCTGGCAAGCTCGACGTTGGTCATCCGGCCATCGGCCTGCAGTTCGGCCAGAATCTGACGGTCGATGGGATCCAGCTTGTGCGTGACCATGGTGCCTCCGTTCCTTGCCTTACTTACGCGCAGGGCATCGGTTGCGCAATTATATTTCAACATCGCGCAAGAAAACATTCCATGAGTGCCGTTGCGTTGGGCGAATGGCCGTC
>JBJTSJ010000048.1:0-8583 GCA_046076605.1 Tabrizicola sp. | reverse complement strand
AAAAGGAAACAGGGCCAAAGCGCCTGACCGCTCCGCGCAAGGGCAAGGCGGATGACATGAAGGAAATCGAGGGCATTGGCCCGGCGATGGAAAAGCTGGTGAATGGCATGGGCTTTTACCACTTTGACCAGATCGCCAGCTGGTCAGATGCCGATGTGGCGCTGGTTGATGGCGAGATGAAGACGTTCAAGGGCCGCATCGTGCGCGACAAATGGGTAGCGCAGGCGAAGATCATCGTGGCCGAGGGCCTTGATGCGTTTCGTGAGCGGGCGAAGACGAACAATTACTAAGGGCAGTTGATGACGAAACCCTCCCCCTCTGATCTGGCAACGGCGCGGCAGGCACGGCTTGTGGCGATCGTGTTCGTTGTCACGATTCTGGGGTGGTTTCTGGTGCAACTGATTGGCGCGCAGATGGGTTGGCAGGGGCGCTATGCGATCCTGTTTGATCTTCTGGCGCTAGCGGCCTTCGTTTGGGGGCTGATTGTGACATGGCAAATCTGGCGGAAACGCCGGGCAGAAGGGAGCCGCTGATGCTGAAGGATCAGGACCGCATTTTCACCAACCTTTACGGCATGCATGACCGCAGCCTGAAAGGAGCCATGAAGCGCGGGCATTGGGATGGCACGGCGGGGCTTCTGGCACTTGGGCGCGACAAGATCATCGAGATCGTCAAGGCATCCGGGCTGCGGGGCCGGGGCGGGGCGGGTTTCCCGACAGGGTTGAAGTGGAGCTTCATGCCCAAGCAAAGCGACGGGCGGCCGAGTTACCTGGTGGTGAATGCGGACGAGTCGGAACCGGGCACGTGTAAAGACCGCGAGATCATGCGGCATGATCCGCATACGCTGATCGAAGGCTGCCTGATCGCCAGCTTCGCGATGGGGGCGAATTCTTGCTACATCTACATCCGGGGCGAATATATCCGCGAGCGCGAGGCGCTGCAGGCGGCGATGGATGAGGCTTATGAGGCGGGTCTTGTGGGCAAGAACGCCTGCAAGTCAGGCTTTGATTTCGACATCTACCTGCATCATGGGGCAGGAGCCTATATCTGCGGCGAGGAAACAGCGCTCTTGGAAAGCCTTGAAGGCAAGAAAGGCATGCCGCGGATGAAACCGCCTTTTCCGGCGGGCAGTGGCCTTTATGGCTGCCCGACGACGGTGAACAACGTGGAATCCATCGCGGTCGTGCCCACGATCCTGCGGCGCGGGGCGGAGTGGTTTGCCGGCTTCGGGCGGCCGAACAACACGGGGACGAAGCTGTTCGGCATTTCGGGGCATGTGAACAACCCCTGCGTCGTCGAAGAGGAAATGTCGATCACGCTGAAAGAGCTGCTGGAGCGGCACTGCGGCGGCGTGCGCGGCGGTTGGAAAAACATCAAGGCGGTGATCCCGGGCGGATCTTCGGTGCCGATGCTGAACGCGGCGCAGTGCGATGAGGCGATCATGGATTTCGACTGGCTGCGCGAGCAGCGGTCGGGTCTGGGCACGGCAGCGGTGATCGTGATGGATCAGTCGACGGATGTGATCAAGGCGATCTGGCGGCTGTCCAAGTTCTACAAGCACGAATCCTGCGGCCAGTGCACGCCCTGCCGCGAAGGTACAGGCTGGATGATGCGGGTGATGGACCGCTTGGTGAAAGGCGATGCAGAGGTCGAGGAGATCGACATGCTGCTCAGCGTTACCAAACAGGTGGAAGGCCACACGATCTGCGCTTTGGGCGATGCGGCCGCCTGGCCGATCCAGGGCTTGATCCGCGCCTTCCGCGACGAGATCGAGGACCGGATCAAGGCCAAGCGCACCGGCCGCGTCTCGGCCGTTGCAGCGGAATAGTTTGTTGGTTGGCTCTGAACAGCTTGGAGTAGGAACAATGGCAAGAGACCCACATTCATCCAAGGTCACCATCTCTGAGCTTATTTCAGAGGTGAAAGATCAGCTATTTGTAGATGCCGACTCCAAGCAAAAGAACCTCGATCCAAAGTTCTTTGTTTCACGCGTTGAAATCGAAATGGGCGTAGAGGTCGTTCGCAGCACGGAAGCGGAAGGTGGCATAGATCTGTATGTGACTAAGTTCGGTGGTCGCGGATCAGTGGACAATACAACAACGCAAGTTGTCCGCGTCACCTTTGACACTGCAGTATCTCCCGACGTCCGCAACTTCCTGAAGTGGGACGCAAGCAAAGACCAAGAACAAGTTGCGCGACAGGTCGAAGCACACGCTATGCGGCGCTGCAGATGAGAGGAATGATACACTTGGCAACTTTGCAGTTCATCACCCCTACTGGCGCCGTCGCGGCGGAGTGATGCGGGTGGCGCTGGCCCTTTCGGTGACCCTGGCCCAGGCGGCTTGTGTGGGGACGGCTGCGACCGTTCCTGCGAGCCGTGAGCCTGTGCGGGTCTCCAACAACGGCCAGCCGTTCCAGATGTGGGACGGCGCCTCGGCGCGCAAGGCGGCGGATGCCCAGTGCGGGGGCAGGGTCAATGTCTCGATCTACGACCGCTACGACCGGGCCACCGGCGAATGGGTCTTTCCGGAGGGGTGTGCATGACGAATGCTGTCACCTTCGGTCACGAACCGCTGATCCGGCGGGTTTGTCATGGCATATCAAGGGCATTTGCCCCCATCTCGGCTGCACGAGTAGTAGCCAAGGAGGCCAAGATGCTCCGTACGACCCTAATCGCTTTGACCCTCGCCGCCACGCCCGCTTTCGCGCTGGTGCCGATCAACGAGAATCCGGAAATCCGCGAGAAGCTGCTCCAGGGTTTCATCGGCGACGCTATCGTCGACAACTGCCCGACCATGAAGGCCCGGACCATGCGCGCGCTGGGCGAACTGAACGCGCTGCGCGACTATGCGCTGAAGCAGGGCTATGAGGCCGACGTGGTCCGCGACTTCGTCAAGTCGAAGGAAGAAAAGGCCAAGTTCAAGGCCGAAGCCGCCGAATGGCTGAAGGCCAAAGGGGCGGAGCCGGGCAATCCCGAGGCCTATTGCAAGATCGGCGAGGAAGAAATCGCCAAGGGCACGCTTGCGGGATCGCTGTTGAGGTCGACGAAATGACCGAAACCCGTCACCTGGCCGAGTTGAACGTGGGGCGCCTTCTGGCCCCCACCGACGACCCGCGCGTGGCCGAGTTCATGGCGGCGCTCGACCGGGTGAACGGGCTTGGCAAGCGGATGCCGGGGTTCGTCTGGATGATGGAAGGCTCGGGCGAGCCCGGGACCGGGAATACCGAGACCAAGATCGACGGCGACCCGCAGTTCGTGTCGAACCTGACCGTCTGGGAAAGCGTCGAGACGCTGGAGCAGTTCGTCTTCAACACCGTGCACCGGGCGTTCTATGAGCGGCGGGCGGAGTGGTTCGAGGTGCTGGGGCGGATGCATTTCGTCATGTGGTGGGTGCCTGCGGGGCACAAGCCCACGCTGGACGAGGCGCTGGAGCGGTTGAAGCATCTGGAGATGCATGGCGACAGCGACCATGCCTTCGGCTGGAAACACCTGAAGGAAGCGCAGCTTTGGCAGACCCGCGGCTGTGCCCAAGTGGCGGCGGAGTAGGGCGATGTGCTACGGCGGTCTCGACCCGAAATACATGATGCGCGACATCGAGGCGCGCGTGAAACACCTGTCTTATGAACAGGATAGGACGAAACAGGCGGCCCCCGTGGCGCAAAGGCTTCTGGCCCGTTTGCGTGACGCGGTAAGGGGTTTGCTGCGGAAGGACCGGGCGCATGTCTAACTTGAAGAAAATCAACATCGACGGGATCGAGGTCGAGGTCGATGGCGCGATGACCATCATCCAGGCGGCGGAGGTCGCGGGGATTGAGATCCCGCGTTTCTGCTACCATGAGCGGCTGACCATTGCCGGGAACTGCCGGATGTGTCTGGTCGAGGTCGTTGGTGGGCCTCCGAAACCTGCGGCTTCCTGCGCGATGCAGGTGCGCGACTTGCGTCCGGGGCCGGAAGGGCAGGCGCCGGTCGTCAAGACCAAGTCGCCGATGGTGAAGAAGGCGCGGGAAGGGGTGATGGAGTTCCTGCTCATCAACCACCCGCTCGACTGCCCGATCTGCGACCAGGGCGGCGAATGCGACCTGCAGGACCAGGCGATGGCCTATGGCGTTGATTTCTCGCGCTATCGGGAACCGAAGCGCGCGTCCGAGGACCTGAACCTTGGTCCGCTTGTCGAAACGAAGATGACCCGCTGCATCAGCTGCACCCGTTGCGTGCGGTTCACCACGGAAGTCGCCGGGATCACCCAGATGGGCCAGACGGGGCGCGGGGAAGACAGCGAGATCACCAGCTATCTCAACCTGACGCTGGATTCGAACCTGCAGGGCAACATCATCGACCTTTGCCCGGTGGGGGCGCTGACCTCGAAGCCTTATGCGTTTACGGCCCGCCCGTGGGAGCTGACCAAGACCGAAAGCATCGACGTGATGGACGCCTTGGGGTCGAACATCCGCATCGACACCAAGGGCCGCGAAGTCATGCGCTTTCTGCCGCGCAACCATGACGGCGTGAACGAGGAGTGGATTTCGGACAAGACCCGGTTTGTCTGGGACGGTCTGCGTCGGCAGCGGCTGGACACGCCTTATGTGCGTGAGAACGGGAAGCTGCGGAAGGCGACCTGGGGCGAGGCCCTGACGAAGGCCGCCGCCGCAATGCAGGGCAAGAAGGTGGCTGGCCTCTTGGGCGATCTGGTGTCGGTCGAGGCGGCTTACAGCTTGAAAACGCTGGTCGAATCGCTGGGCGGCCATGTCGAGTGCCGGACAGATGGGGCGAAGCTTCCAGCGGGCAACCGGTCCGCTTACGTGGGCACGGCGAAGATCGAGGACATCGATACGGCCAAGGTGATCCTGCTGATCGGGACCAACCCGCGGGTGGAGGCCCCGGTCCTGAACGCCCGCATCCGCAAGGCCTGGGCCAATGGCGCGATGGTGGGGCTGTTCGGTGAAAAGGTCGATCTGACCTATGATTACAAGCACATGGGCGCGGACCGCGCGGCGCTGGTCGAACTGGTGGGCCGGGTGACCCAGAAGGACAACACACTGGTCATCATCGGCCAGGGTGCGATCAACGAGGCCGACGGCGAGTCGGTGCTGTCACAGGCGATGGCCTATGCCACCGGCGCAGGGGCCAAGTTCATGGTCCTGCACACGGCGGCCTCGCGCGTGGGTGCGATGGACGTGGGTGCCGTGACCGAAGGGGGCCTCGCGATGGCCACGCAGGGCGCGCAGGTGGTCTACAACCTTGGCGCCGATGAGGTCGAGATCAGCCGCGACGGGGCCAATGCGCCCTTCGTGATCTATCAGGGGTCGCATGGCGACCGGGGCGCGAACCGGGCGGACATCATCCTGCCGGGCGCAGCCTACACGGAAGAAAACGGCCTCTTCGTCAACACCGAGGGCCGTCCGCAGCTGGCCTTCCGCGCAGGCTTTGCGCCGGGTGAGGCGAAGGAGAACTGGGCGATCCTGCGGGCGCTGTCGGCTGAGGTCGGCCAGCAGCTGCCGTGGGATTCGCTGGCGGGTCTGCGGTCGGCGCTGGTCAAGGCGCACCCGCATCTGGGCCGCATCGACGAGGTGCCGGAGAACGAATGGCAGCCGCTGGAGGTCAAGCTTCCTGCGAAGGCCACTTTCCGTAATGCGATCAGGGACTTCTACCTGACGAACCCCATCGCGCGGGCCTCGACGGTGATGGCGGAACTGAGCGCCATGGCCAAGGCCCGCGCGGCGGCCCCGATTGCGGCGGAATAAGATGGCGCAGCGCCTCTCCCTTGTGGCCACCCTTGGCACCGCGACAGCGGCGCTTGGGGCTTGCGCGCCCGCCGGAGAGGTGCCAGAGGAGCGCGGGCAGACGGCGGTCTATCAGGGGGTCTCGACGATCCTTCTCGACGACGATCTGGTCAGCTTTTCGGTCGCGATGACCGGGGCGAAGGACCGGGCCGAGGTTGAGGCCTATGGCCGCTGCGCTGCCGCGCAATATGCGCTGGATCAAGGGTTTGGCTTCGCGCGGCAAGTGCGGACCATTGTGACGAAGAAGGGTGGGGCCTGGTACGGGGATGCGGTCTACGTGATCTCGGCCAGCCTGCCGCAGGGGCTGCGGACCATCGACGCCGAAGTGGTGGCGAATGAGTGCGCGGAACTTGGGATACCGACGAAGTAGGGATGAGGGACTGACATGGACGGGTTTCTTGCCACGGGGTTCGGAACGGCGGTGCTGATCGCGGCGCAAAGCCTTCTGATCGTGGCCTTCGTGATGATCAGCCTTCTGTTCCTCGTCTACGGCGACCGGAAGATCTGGGCGGCGGTGCAGATGCGGCGCGGGCCGAACGTGGTGGGGCCGTTCGGCCTCCTGCAATCGGTGGCCGACGCGCTGAAATATGTCGTCAAGGAAATCGTGATCCCGGCGGGCGTGGACCGTCCGGTCTTCTTTCTGGCACCGATGCTGTCCTTCGTGCTGGCGATCCTCGCCTGGGCGGTGATCCCCTTCGATGACGGCTGGGTCTTGGCCAATATCAACGTGGCGATCCTGTTCGTCTTCGCTGTCTCCTCGCTGGAGGTCTACGGCGTGATCATGGGCGGCTGGGCCTCGAACTCGAAATACGCCTTCCTTGGCTCGCTGCGGTCGGCCGCGCAGATGATTTCCTACGAGGTGTCGCTGGGCCTGATCATCATCGGTGTCATCATCTCCACCGGTGCGATGAACTTCGGCGCCATCGTCGCCGCGCAGGACGGGGACTGGGGCCTCTTCAACTGGTACTGGCTGCCGCATTTCCCGATGGTCTTCCTGTTCTTCATCAGCGCGCTGGCCGAGACGAACCGCCCGCCTTTCGATCTGCCCGAGGCTGAATCCGAACTCGTCGCCGGGTTCATGGTGGAATACTCCTCGACCCCCTACCTCCTCTTCATGGCCGGCGAATACATCGCGATCTTCCTGATGTGCGCTCTGATCAGCCTTCTCTTCTTCGGCGGCTGGCTGTCGCCGATCCCGGGGCTGGCCGATGGCTGGTGGTGGATGGTCGCCAAGATGTGGCTCTTCTTCTTCATGTTCGCCATGGTGAAGGCCATCGTCCCCCGCTACCGCTATGACCAGCTGATGAGGATCGGCTGGAAAGTCTTCCTGCCGATGAGCCTCGCCTGGGTGGTCATCGTGGCCTTCCTGGCGAAATTCGAAGTCATGGGCGGCTTCTGGGCCCGCTGGGCTGTAGGGGGCTGAGGGTGTCAGGTAGGACATCATCTCTTCTGCTTCTCTGGCCGCTCTTGGCGTCACCTGCGTTGGCTGGGCCATTCGATGACTCCGCATACAGAGAGAAGTTGGCAGGGTGTCTGAATAGAGAGGATGCGCTTTGCGCGCTTGATACCATGAATGACCGTGCGGCTGATCCAGCCGTCAGGGCCTACTGTGTTGAGAATAGCCCCTGGTGCAGCTTCGAGCACCTCTTGGCTCATCAGATCGCCGTCGTCGGAATGCTGCAAGGTAGCCCGGAAACCGTATTGGAACTGTTTGACAGATACGCAGCATTTGGCCCGACCCAGCCAATCGATGCGTATCCAGCTGAAACTGATGCGACGCTTCATCTACTGCGCGCGGAGGCCTGTCTGGAACTTGGTCGGCGCGATTGCTTAGAGAAGAGCGCCGCAGTTGTAAAACTGGCGGTAGCTGGTGGAAAATGGCCGGGTCCTCTAGAAACGGAGGTATTCCCCAATGCACTTAATAGGGCCAGCGCGTTGATCAGCGGAATGGAGGATGGTGAATGACCCAGATCGACTGGACCCGCGCGACGCGCTATTTCCTTCTGATGGACTTCATCAAGGGCTTTGGCCTGGGGATGAAGTACTTCTTCGCGCCGAAATCGACGGTGAACTATCCGCATGAGAAGGGGCCGCTCAGCCCCCGCTTCCGCGGCGAACATGCGCTCCGCCGCTATCCGAACGGTGAGGAACGCTGCATCGCCTGCAAGCTGTGCGAGGCGGTCTGCCCGGCGCAGGCGATCACCATCGACGCCGAACCGCGGGAGGATGGCTCGCGCCGCACTACCCGCTATGACATCGACATGACCAAGTGCATCTACTGCGGCTTCTGCCAGGAGGCCTGCCCGGTCGATGCCATCGTCGAAGGCCCGAACTTCGAATTCTCGACCGAGACTCGCGAGGAGCTGTTCTACACCAAGGAGAAGCTCCTGGAGAACGGCGCCCGCTGGGAGGCCGAGATCGCCCGCAACCTTGAAATCGACGCACCGTACCGCTGATGACCGACGATTTCGCCAAGATGTTTTCCGCCTGGATGGAGCAGGGCCAGAAGATGGCCCAGGCTTTCATGCCGGGCATGGAGAATTTCGACGCGAAGGCGATGGAGAAGTTCTTCCCGGCGATGCCGAAGGAACTTCTGGAGATGTGGTTCGGCAAGACCTTCAACCCGGAGGGCCTCGACGCGCGGACGCGGTTCCTGGTGACTATCGCGGCCCTGACCGTGCTAGGGCCGGTCGGTGAGCCGCAGCTGCGGATGACGATCAAGAACGGCCTTGCGGCCGGGGCCACGAAACGCGAGGTCGCGGAAGTGATCTGGCAGATGTCCATTTTCGGCGGGGTCCCCGC
>JBJTSJ010000047.1:0-5473 GCA_046076605.1 Tabrizicola sp. | reverse complement strand
GCCTTCGTGGAACTCGGTCTTCTCGGCGGCGAGGAGCGCGTCGATGAAGGCCTCATACTGGTCCCGCGTCATCGGGCAATTGATGTAGGCCTTCTGCTCATCCTCGGTCTCGCCCTTGTCGTAGCGGCTTTGCAGCCAGGCGACGGACATGTCTATACTTTCGGTATATACAATCGGTGCGATGGCGTCGAAGAAGGCAAGCGCCTCAGCCCCTGTAGCTACACGGATGGACTGGGCAAAGGACGGGCTGGTCAGCGGGCCGCTGGCGATGATCCAGTGGCCGGTTGAGGGAAGTTCGGTAACCTCCTCATAGGACGTGGAAATCAGCGGGTGCGCTTTCAGCTTTTCGGTAACGGCGCGGGCGAAGGGATCGCGGTCAACGGCCAGAGCGCCGCCTGCGGGAAGGCGATGCTGATGTGCCATCTCCATCACCAGGCTGCCCGCCTGACGCATCTCCCAGTGGATCAAGCCCACGGCGTTGCGTTCGTGGTCGTCCGAGCGGAAGGAATTCGAGCAGACCATCTCGGCAAAGTCGCCGGTGCGGTGTGCGAAGGTAGCGACCTTGGGCCGCATCTCGTGGATGACCACGGGGACGCCCAGGTTCGCGGCGGCCCAGGCGGCCTCGGAGCCCGCCATGCCGCCGCCAATGATGTGAAGGGGTTCGGTCATGCCGCCGATGTAGGGCGGTTTGCCGGAAAAGGGAAGCCGGGGGGTGTACCCCCGGCGCAAGGTTCAGGCCTTGTCGATGGCGAACTTGCCCGCACCGTTGGCGAAGAACATCAGAAACGCCCCGGCAATCGAGAAGTTCTTGAGGAACATGATCATCTGGGTCTGGTCGGCGAAGTTGTTGTGGAAGAAGACGGCGGTCACCACGCAGAAGGCGGCCCCGGCGAGGGCGGCGTAGCGGGTCTGGTAGCCGAGGATCAGGGCGAGGCCGAGGACGATCTCGAAGATCGCGGCGGGCCAGGCGAGGAAGCCAGGCAGGCCGACGGATTGGATGTAGCCGGCGGTGCCAGCGATGTCGGCGACTTTGCCAACGCCAGCGAGGAGGAAGAAGCCACCGATCAGCAGGCGGGCGATGAGCGGCGAGTAGGTCTTGAGCTGTTCCATGATTATCCCTTGAGCGCTTGATCCCGGTCTTGTGCCGGGTCCCAGCATTTTGCACGATCGGGGCTTTGTGCAAATTCCGTGCAAGGGCAGGGGAATTGTGCGTCGGTGCAGAGGTCAGCGCAGGCGGCGGCGCTGGTCCTCGGTGAAAACGCGGGGATCAGAGATGTCGGCGCCAAGCTCGGCAGCTTTCTGGAAGAAGCCGAGTGCGGGCAGTTGATCGGCCGACAGCCGCTGGCGGAGAAGGGCGGCGCGGAAGGGCTTACCTTGAGCCGCGTCTTCCTCCATGAGGGTTTCGAGCTCTGTGGTGAGGTCTGCCATCCTGAGGCCAAGTGCACGCGCGAGGTCGCCGTAGGTGATGGTTTCGCCCGCAGCCGCGAGGGTTGCGAGCTTGTCTTCAAGCCGGTTCACTCGGAGTCGGGGCCCTGGTCGGCCACGCGGGCGACCGAGACGACTTCCTCATCCGCGCCGATGGCGAAGATCTTGACGCCGCCCGCGCTGCGCGAGCGGAAGCTGACCTGTTCCACGGGCGTGCGGATCGACTGGCCGGAGGAGGTGGCGAGCATGATCTGGTCGGAGGTCTCAACCGGGAAGGAAGCGATGATCCGACCGCCCCTTGGCCCCGGGCTGATCGCCTTGACTCCCATGCCGCCGCGGCCCCGGACGGGGTAGTCGTGGCTGGAGGAGAGTTTGCCCGAGCCACCCTTGGTGACGGTGAGGATCAGGTCCTCGGCTGCAGACATTTCGGCATAGCGTTCGGGCGAGAGCTGGCCGGCGGGGACGTGTTCTTCCTCGTCGTCGGTGTCGTCCTCGGTGATCCCGGCCATCAGGCGGCGCTGCTTGAGGTAGGCCTCGCGCTCCTCGGGCGTGGCCTCGAAGTGGCGGATGATCGACATGGAAACGACGTGGTCGCCGTCGGCCAGGCGGATGCCGCGGACGCCGGTGGAGCCGCGGGACTTGAAGACGCGGATCTCGGTCGTGGAGAAGCGGATGGCGCGGCCGGCTTCGGTGACGAGCATCACGTCGTCCTGGTCATCGGCGATGGCGGCGTTCACGAGGGAGACGCCCTCGGGCAGGTTCATCGCGATCTTGCCGTTGCGCTTGACGTTGGTGAAGTCGGAGAGGTCGTTCTGCCGGACGTCGCCGTCAGAGGTCGCGAAGACGATCTGCAGGTTGCCCCAGTCCTCTTCGGGGACGTCGACGGGCATCAGGGCGGCGATGGAGATGCCGTTCTGGATCGGCAGGATGTTGACCAGCGCCTTGCCCTTGGCGGTGCGGCCCGCAAGCGGCAGGCGCCAGGTCTTCAGCTTGTAGACCATGCCGTCGGTTGTGAAGAACAAGAGCCAAGTGTGCGTATTTGCAACGAAAAGCGTGGTGACGACGTCGTCGTCCTTGGTCTGCATCGAGGCCAGGCCCTTGCCGCCCCGGTTCTGGGCGCGGAATTCGGCCAAGGGGGTCCGCTTGATGTAGCCGCCCGAGGTGATGGTCACGACCATATCCTCGCGCTCGATCAAGTCTTCGTCCTCCATGTCGCCGGACCAGTCGGCGATTTCGGTGCGGCGGGGGACGGCAAAGAGGGCTTTGACCTCGCCGAGTTCGTCCGAGATGATCGCCATGATCCGGTCACGAGACGAAAGAATGTCAAGGAAGTCCTTGATCTTCCCGGCCAATTCTTCCAGCTCGTCGGTGACTTCCTTGACGCCCATCGCGGTCAGGCGCTGGAGGCGGAGGTCGAGGATCGCGCGGGCCTGGATTTCGGAGAGGTTATAGGTCCCGTCCTCATTGATCGTGTGCGAGGGATCGTCGATCAGGCGTATGTACGCAGCGATGTCGCGGGCGGGCCAACGGCGGGTCATCAGCTTGTCGCGGGCCTCGGCCGGGTCGGCAGAGGCGCGGATTGTAGCTACAACCTCATCCACATTGGACACGGCGACGGCGAGGCCGCACAGGATGTGGCTGCGCTCGCGGGCCTTGCGGAGTTCGAAGGCAGTGCGACGGGCGACAACTTCCTCGCGGAAGGTGATGAAATGGCTGAGGAAATCGCGAAGGGTCAGCTGTTCTGGCCTGCCGCCGTTCAGGGCCAGCATGTTGCAGCCGAAGCTGACCTGCATGGTGGAAAAGCGGAAGAGCTGGTTCAGCACCACGTCCGGCGTCGCGTCGCGCTTCAGCTCGATCACCACGCGGACGCCGATCCGGTCCGATTCGTCGGCGATCCCGGCGATGCCGTCGACGCGCTTTTCTCGGACAAGCTCGGCGATCTTTTCGATCATGGTGGCCTTGTTGACCTGATAGGGGATCTCGTCGATGACGATGGCCCAGCGGTCCTTGCGGATTTCCTCGATGTGGGTCTTGGAGCGGATGATGACGCTGCCGCGGCCTTCCAGATAGGCCTTGCGCGCGCCGGAGCGGCCCAGGATTTGCCCGCCGGTGGGGAAGTCGGGGGCCGGGATGATCTCCATCAGCTGTTCCATGCTGATGTCGGGGTTTTCGATCAGGGCGAGGGTGCCGTCGATCACTTCGCCGAGGTTGTGCGGCGGGATGTTCGTGGCCATGCCGACCGCGATGCCGCCCGCGCCGTTGACCAGCATGTTCGGGAAGCGGGCGGGAAGGACCGTGGGTTCCTTGTCCTTGCCGTCGTAGTTGTCCTGGAAATCGACGGTTTCCTTGTCGATGTCGGCCAACAGGAAGGCCGCGGGCTTGTCCATCCGGACTTCGGTATAGCGCATCGCAGCCGGATTATCGCCGTCCATGCTGCCGAAGTTGCCCTGGCCGTCCAGAAGCGGCAGCGACATGCTGAACGGCTGCGCCATGCGGACCAGTGCGTCGTAGATCGCACTGTCGCCGTGCGGGTGGTATTTCCCCATTGTGTCGCCAACCGGGCGGGCCGACTTGCGGTAGGCCTTGTCATGGGTGTTTCCCGATTCCTGCATCGCAAACAGGATCCGGCGATGGACAGGCTTAAGCCCGTCGCGCAGGTCGGGAATGGCGCGGCTTACGATCACGCTCATCGCGTAGTCAAGGTAGGCATTCTTCATCTCGGTCGAGATGTCGACCTGTGGGCCGTGCCAGCTGGGACGCTCCGGGCTTTCTTCTTTTTTATCAGTATCTTCCGGGGTATCGGCCATGAGGGCGCGCGCCTTCCTTGCGGGATCAAGATTTAGCAGGCGGGAAGATACACCATCCTAGCTATGGGGTGCAATGGCGGGCTGCGGATGTGCTGGCAGCCATCAAGGAAGAGTGCCAATATACTGTTTTTATTGATTTTTAATTCGGCTTTGGCATGATTCCACCATGGACCGCCAGAAAGGAGGACCGGAATGGTCGGACGCGAGACCGAGTTGATGTTGAAGGGCTATGGGCTGACGACAGCGGAACTGTACTACCGGATGCCGGATTATCGCAGCGTCTTGAACAGCTTCATCTGGCAGGACTACGATCTGGCGCCCGATTATCCTGCGCTGTTCCGGTTCATCGAGTTCTGGCAGGAAAAGATCGAGGGGCCGCTGCATTCGGTTCGGTTCACCCATCGCAAGCTGATCGCGCCGGGGGAATGGCGCAACGTGGTGGGAGAGTTTCGTATTCACTGAAGGCAGTCGTTCGGCGCGCGCGGTAAAACAGTCAGTTCGCGAGATTGGGACTGTTTCTAATTGGTCAGCAATGACGATGCTGTTCTGCGAAACAATCGCGCGTAAATTTGCGGGTCTGTTCTGCGCATAGATACAGCGTAACTACACTGCGTATATACAACCCGAAATGTCTGAAGCGACAGTGCTTGGGCCTACAAGATATTGAGGGCCGGAGTCACTTGGACCGGGTCGGCCGATCAAAGACCTTTTTCCCCATCAGCGAGCCCACGAGATCGACCATCAGCCGCGCGGTCATGCCACGGTCGTCAAGGAAGGGGTTCAGTTCGACCAGATCCAGCGAGGAGACGAGGCCGGATTCGTGGAGGAGTTCCATGACAAGGTGCGCCTCGCGGAAGGTGGTGCCGCCGGGGACGGTGGTGCCAACGGCAGGGGCGATCGAGGGGTCAAGGAAGTCGACGTCGAGCGAGACATGGAGCATGCCGTTCTCGCGCCGGACGAGGTCAAGGAATTCGCGCAACGGGGCGACGAGGCCGCGTTCATCGATCACGCGCATGTCGTTGATGAAGATGTCACGTTCCTGCACGGCGGCCTGTTCGGCGGGGTCGACCGAGCGGATGCCGAACATGCAGATGCGGTGGGCGGGGACGGGAGCGGGGAAGGTCGGGAAGGCGTCGAAGCCGTCGCGGCCGGCGACTTCACCCCTGTGGCCTGGGCCAGACTGCCCGATCCCTTCCCCGTCTGGGGTCGGAAGGCGGCATGACGCGCAACCTTTCGGCACC
>JBJTSJ010000046.1:0-3967 GCA_046076605.1 Tabrizicola sp. | reverse complement strand
AACCTGATCAAGGACACGAAGGTCGCCATCCTCGGCTACTGCAGCCAGGGCCACGCCCATGCGCTGAACCTGCGCGGTTCGGGGGCAAAGAACGTCGTCGTGGCGCTCCGCCCCGGTTCGGCCTCCGCCAAGAAATGCGAAGCCGAAGGCCTCAAGGTCATGGACATCGCCGAGGCAGCGAAGTGGTGCGACCTGATCATGTTCACCATGCCCGACGAACTGCAGGCCGCGACCTACAAGCAATACGTCCACGACAACCTGCGCGAGGGTGCGGCCATCGCTTTCGCCCATGGCCTGAATGTGCACTTCGGCCTGATCGAACCGAAGAAGGGCGTCGACGTCATCATGATGGCCCCCAAGGGCCCCGGCCACACCGTCCGCGGCGAATACACCAAGGGCGGCGGCGTGCCCTGCCTCGTCGCCGCCCTTGGTGTATTCGCCACGCACGGTGTGGCCGGGGCCTTTCGGGGCCATCATGATGACGTCGACGCCCTTCTTCGGCTCGATCAGGCCGAAGTGAACGTTCAGGCCGTGGGCGAAGGCAATCGCGGCGCCTTCGCGCAGGTTGTCGTGGACGTACTGCTTGTAGGTCGCGGCCTGCAGTTCGTCGGGCATGGTGAACATGATCAGGTCACACCAGGCGGCGGCGGCAGCGATGTCCATGACCTTCAGGCCCTCGGCTTCGCACTTCTTGGCCGAGGCCGAGCCGGGGCGCAGTGCCACGACGACGTTCTTCGCACCCGAATCGCGCAGGTTCAGCGCGTGGGCGTGGCACTGGGAGCCGTAGCCGAGGATGGCGACCTTCTTGTCCTTGATCAGGTTCACATCGCAGTCGCGGTCGTAGTAAACGCGCATGGCGTCCTCCGTTGGTTATGATGGGGGCACAATAGGGATTATCGGCGCGGAACCCGTGCAATCTTTGACGATTTGGGCGCGATGTGCGATGGATCATTCTCTGTGTGACTAGAAACTGAGAAATTCATGCAACTGGACGACACCGACCGCCGCATCCTGCGCCACTGGCTTTCAGAGCCGGGGCTGGAGCGTGCAGTGCTGGCGGAGCGGGCGGGGGTCACCGGCGCGACGCTGTGGCGGCGGTTGGACCGGCTGCGCGAGGGGGGCGTGATCCGGTCCGAGGGCGCTCGGGTCGACTGGCGGGCGCTGGGGTATGAGGTGGAGGTTTCGCTGCGGTTTACGCTCGACAAGACCAACCCGCGCGCGTTTGACGAGTTCATCGCGGCGGCGCGGGAGGTGCCGGAGGTGATCGGGATCGAGACCTTCCTTGGCCGCGTCGACGTGCGCCTGAACGTCATCGCGCGGGACATGGGGCATTGGACGGGGATTTACCGGGACCGGATTTTGGTGCTGCCGCATATCGCGGAGGTGGAAGCGCTGATGCTCGTGTCGACGATCAAGGAAACCGGGGGGCTGCCGCTGTGATCGACCTTGATGACACCGACCGGGCGATCCTGCGGGAGCTGGTGGCGGATGGGACGCTGTCGGCGGGAGAGCTCGGGCGGCGATTGGGCCTGTCGCAGCCGGCGGCCTGGCGGCGGGTCAGGCGGCTGGAAGAGGCGAGGGTGCTGAAGGGGCTCGCGGTTGAGGTCGACCGGGAGAAACTGGGGTTCGGGGTCACGGTGTTCCTGGGGGTGAAGCTCGCGACAAAGGGGCGAGTGAGCTTGGAGGACTTTGAGCGCGCGGTGCAGGCGATCCCGGAGGTGCAGGTGGTGCAGCATGTGCTGGGGCTGTTCGACTATCGCCTGCGGGTCGTCGCGCGGGACATTGCGGATTTTGAACGCGTGCTGCGGCGGCGGATCATGACGCTGCCGGGGGTGGGGAACGTCGAGGCGAATGTGCTTCTAACCGAGGAACGTCGCCCGGGACCCTTGGGAGTGGCGGAAACGGTCGGGAAAGCGTGATCTTTGGCGGCTAGGGTCGAGGCAGACCGGGAGGCACGCATGAAGATCGCTAAGCTGGAAACATTCGACACGCCATACGTCTGCTTCGTGAAGGTCACGGCAGACACGGGCGATGTGGGCTGGGGGCAGACCTCAACCTATCAGGCTGACATTACAGCAGAAATCTTCCACCGACAGGTCGCACCTTATGCGCTTGGCACGGCGGTCGAGGATCTGGAAGACACGCTCCGCCGCAACTTTGAACGCGAGCATAAGTTTCCGGGCAGCTACCTGCGCCGTGCGCAGGCGGGCCTCGATACGGCGGTGTGGGACCTGAAGGGCAAGGTGGCGGGCAAGCCTGTCGCCACTTTGCCGGGTGGCTCGCCGGGCAAGGTGCGGGCCTATGCCTCGTCAATGAAGCGCGACATCACGCCGGAAGATGAAGCGGCGCGGTTTGTGCGGCTGCGGGACACCTACGGCTTTGACGCATTCAAGTGGCGCGTGGGGGCGGAAGTGGGCCGGGACCAGGATGAATGGCCTGGGCGGACCGAGGCAGTTATTCCCATTGTTTCCAAGGCACTCGGCGACGATGTTGAGAAACTGGTTGATGGGAATTCCTGCTACTCGCCCAAGCGCGCGATCGAGGTCGGGCGGATGCTCGAGGACCACGGCATCGGCCACTTCGAGGAGCCTTGCCCCTATTGGGAGGTCGACCAGACTGCGGAGGTTCGGGCGGCCCTGAACATCGACGTGGCGGGTGGCGAACAGGATTGCGAGCTGACGGCCTGGCAACTGGCCATCGAGCACAAGGCCGTCGACATCCTGCAGCCGGACATCATGTATATGGGCGGCATGTACCGGACGCTGGAGGTTTGCCGGATGGGCGAACGGGCCGGGTTGCCGATCACGCCGCATGCGGCGAACCTGGGGCTGGTGACGCTGTGCACGATGCACCTTCTGCGGGCGATCCCGAATGCCGGGAAATATCTGGAATTTTCCATCGAAGGCCCAGATTACTATCCGTGGCAGGTGGGCCTGTTCCTGAACGATCCCTACCGGATCGAGGACGGCCATGCCACAGTCACCGATGCCCCCGGCTGGGGTGTCGAGATCAACCCTGACTGGCTGGCAAAGGCCCGCCATCGCGTATCGGAGAGGACCTGAGATGCCCGGACTGCACGCCCATATCGACCCCGAGGGGCTTGAGGAATTCTCGGTCGTCTTCACCGACCGGTCGCTGAACCACATGTCGGCGCGGTTCCAGGGGGTTATGCGCGATGTCTCGGCGATGCTGAAAGAGGTCTACAAGGGGTCCGCCGTGGCGCTGGTGCCGGGGGGCGGGTCCTACGCGATGGAGGCGGTGGCGCGGCAGTTCGGCAAGGGGCGCGTCCTGATCGTGCGGAACGGCTGGTTCAGCTATCGCTGGACGCAGATCTTCGAGGCGGGCGGGTTCGCGCAGGAGACGACGGTGGTTATGGCCCGGCAGACCGGGAACGATGCCCGGGCGCCTTATGCTCCGCCGCCGATCGAGGAGGTCGTGGCGAAGATCCGTGAGGTTCGCCCAGAGGCGGTGTTCGCGCCGCATGTGGAGACCTCGGCGGGGATCATCCTGCCTGACGACTACATCACCAAGATGGCGGCGGCGGCGCATGAGGTGGGCGCGCTGATGGTGCTCGACTGCATCGCGTCGGGCTGCGTCTGGGTGGATATGGCGGCGACCGGGGTGGACGTGCTGATCTCGGCCCCGCAGAAGGGCTGGTCGGCCTCACCTTCGGCGGGCGTCGTGGTGCTGTCGCCTGCGGCGGAGGCGCGGCTGGCGGAGACGGCGTCGAACAGCTTCGCGTTGGACCTGAAGAAGTGGCGCGCGATCATGGAAGCCTATGAAAAGGGCGGCCATGCCTATCACGCGACGATGCCGACCGATGCGATTGTGGGGTTCCGCGACGCGATGGTCGAGACGAAGGCGATGGGGTTCGAAGCCGCGAAGGCTGCGCAATGGGCGCTGGGGCGGGCGGTGCGGGCGCTGATGGCGGAGAAGGGCGTGCCGTCGGTGGCGGCCGAAGGGTTCC
>JBJTSJ010000045.1:0-6257 GCA_046076605.1 Tabrizicola sp. | reverse complement strand
TCCGCGCTGCGCAAGAAGGGCGTCGAGACCCTCGCCCAAGTCACCGCCAAAGCCGAACGCGGCCCCTGCATCGCCAAACTGGCAGGATCGGTGTCGTCCAGACAGGAACGCAAATCCGCCAAGGGCAACCGCTTTGCCTTCATTCAGCTGTCCGACCCCACCGGCCTGTACGAGGTCACCTGCTTCTCCGACGTGCTGGAGGCCTCCCGCGACTACCTCGACGCCGGGGAGAATGTCGTCCTGACCGTCAAGGCGGAACTCGAAGGCGACACCCTCAAACTCCTCGCCCAAGGGATCACCCCCATCGACATGGTCGCCGCCCAGGCCGGAGCCCCGGACCTGCGCATCCACCTGACGAAGCCCGAGGCCGCCATCTCCCTCGCCTCGCTCCTCGCCCGCGTCGAAGGCCGCAGTCGCGGCAGCATCACCCTTTGCATCACCGATCCCCAAGGGCGAGAGATCGACATCGCGCTCCCCGACAGCTACCCGATCACCCCGCAGGTCAAGGGCGCGATCAAGGCCATGCAGGGCGTGCTCGCGATCGAAGAGATGTGACCCGAACGTAAGGTGGGCATTCCTGCCCACCCTACGAACCCGCCTTGCAGCCCCCACCGTTCCGCGCCACCCTCCGCCCATGTCCAGCGCCCCCGACTTCCTCCCCCCCGGCCGCCTCCTCGCCCTCGACACCGCGCGGACCCTGGCCGTGGTCTGCATGGTGATCTTTCACTTCACCTTCGACCTCGCCCTTTTCGGCCACATCGACTCCGGCACGATGTCCCAGCCCTTCTGGTACTATTTCGCCCGGATGATCGCCGGGACCTTCCTCTTCCTCTCCGGCATCAGCCTCTGGCTCGCCCACGGCCGCCGCATCCGCTGGCCCGCCTTCTGGAAACGCTGGGTCAAGCTTGCCGCCGCCGCCTCCCTCGTCACCACCGCCTCGATCTGGCTGGTGCCGGGAGGCCCCATCTGGTTCGGCATCCTCCACGCCATGGCCGCCACCGCCCTCATCGGCCTCATCGCCCTGCGCCTGCCCTGGCCCGTGACCCTCGCCCTCGCCGCCGTGATCTTTGCCGCCGCCTGGGGCCCGCGCTTCCCCGCCTTTGACCCCCTCTGGCTCGTCTGGACCGGCCTCGCCGAGACCCGCCCGATGATGGGCGACTACGTCCCACTCATACCCTGGGCCGCCCCCGCCCTCGCCGGCATCGGCATCGCCAAGGCCCTGAAACTCGACCAATGGCGCGGCACCGCCCCCTCACGCCTCGCCCACACCCTCACTTTCCCCGGCCGCCACTCCCTCATCATCTACCTCGTCCACCAGCCCATCCTCTTCGGCCTCTTCAACCTCTACGCACGCTTCATCGGCTGACTTCCCCTCGCCCCCGCTTTCCGCTAATCGGAACCCCGAGTTTTGGAGGCGCCTGCGATGAAGTTCACCCTCAACTGGCTGAAGGATCACCTCGACACGACGGCCACCGTCGATGCCATCGCCGAGGCATTGACCGACCTTGGCCTAGAGGTCGAAGGCGTCGAGGACCCCACCGCGCAGCTTGGCGCCTTCCGCATCTGCCGGGTGATCGAGGCCGTCCAGCACCCCAACGCCGACCGCCTGAGGGTCTGCCGGGTGGAAACCTTCCCCGAGGGTCCCGGCGGCCGGACCGAGGAAGTCCAGGTCGTCTGCGGCGCGCCCAATGCCAAGACCGGCCTCGTCGGCGTCTTCGCCCCCCCCGGCACCCATGTCCCCGGCACCGGCGTCGACCTGAAACCCGGCAACATCCGGGGCGTCGATAGCAACGGCATGCTCTGTTCCGAACGCGAACTCATGCTGTCCGACAACCACGACGGCATCATCGAACTGCCCGCCGACGCGCCGCTCGGCGTGCGCTACATCGACTGGAAGGGCCTGAACGACCCGGTCATCGAGATCAAGGTCACCCCCAACCGTCCCGACGCGCTTGGCATCCACGGCATCGCCCGCGACCTCGCCGCGCGCGGCCTCGGCACCCTGAAGCCCGTGACCGCCCCGGCGATCAAGGGCAGCTTCCCCACCCCCATCGGTATCCACATTGCTCCCGAACTGAAAACCAAAGGCTGCCCCCACTTCGCCGGCCGCCTGATCCGTGGCGTGAAGAACGGCCCCTCGCCCGACTGGATGCAGGCGCGCCTCAAGGCCATCGGCCTCCGCCCCATCTCGGCATTGGTGGACATCACCAACTACTTCACCTTCGGCCTGAACCGCCCCCTCCACGTCTTCGACGCCGCCAAGGTCAAGGGCGACCTCCACATCCGCCCGGCCAAGGACGGCGAAACGCTGCTGGCGCTGGACGGCAAGACCTACACCCTGAACGCGTCCCAAATGGTCATCTCCGACGACCACGGCCCCGAATCCCTTGCCGGGATCATGGGGGGCGAAGCCTCTGGCTGCACGCCAGAAACCACCGACGTCTTCCTCGAAAGCGCCTACTGGGACCCGATCACCATCGCCGCCACCGGCCGCGCGCTGAAGATCAACTCCGACGCCCGCTACCGCTTCGAACGCGGCGTGGACCCGGCCTTCACCCTTCCCGGCCTGGAACTGGCGACGCAAATGATCCTCGACCTCTGCGGCGGCGAGGCTGGCACCGTCGTCCAGGACGGCGCCCCCATCGACCCAACGCGGACCTACCAGCTGAACCCCGCCCGGGTCATCAGCCTCGTCGGCATGGACATCCCCGAACCCACCCAGCGCGCCACCCTGGAGGCGCTCGGCTTCCGCCTCAACGGGAACGAAGTGACCCCGCCCACCTGGCGCCCCGACATCCTCGGCGACGCCGATCTGGTCGAGGAAGTCGCCCGCATCGCGAGCCTGACCAAGCTGCAAGGCGCCCCGATGGCCCGCAGCCTGCCGGGAGTGCCGAAGCCGATCCTCACCCCTCTGCAAGTCCGCGAACGCACCGCCCGCCGCACCATCGCGGCCCTGGGCTACAACGAGGCCGTGACCTACAGCTTCATCGACGCCAAATCCGCCGCCCTCTTCGGCGGCGGCACCGAGGCCGTCCGCGTCGACAACCCCATCTCCTCCGAGATGACGCACCTGCGCCCCGACCTCCTGCCGGGTCTCCTGTCCGCCGCCGCCCGCAACCAAGCCCGCGGCTTCATGGACCTGTCGCTGTTCGAGATCGGCCCCGCCTTCAACGGCGGTGAACCCGGCGACCAGCACCTGCAGGCAGCAGGCCTCCTGATCGGAGCCGCCGCCCAGCGTGACCCGCACGGCTCCCGCCGCATGGTCGATGTCTTCGACGCGAAGGCCGATGCCGAGGCAGTCCTGGCCGCCCTCGGCGCCCCGTCCCGCGTTCAAATCACCCGGAAAGTCGCCGACTGGTGGCACCCCGGCCGGTCCGGCGTGATCGGCCTCGGCCCGAACACCATAGCTACCTTCGGCGAGGTCCACCCGCGCATCCTGCAAGCCATGGACGTCAAAGGCCCCGCCGTGGCCTTCACCATCCTGATCGCGAACGTCCCCGCGCCCAAGGTGAAGACGCCCACGCGCCCGGCGCTGGCCATCAGCGACCTGCAAGCCGTCGACCGCGACTTCGCCTTCGTCGTCGACACGAAGGTTGAGGCCCTCACTGCCGTCAACGCGGCCCAAGGCGCCGACAAGGCCCTGATCGAGTCGGTCCGCGTCTTCGACCAGTTCACCGGCGACAAGGCCGAGGCGCAAATGGGCGCAGGGAAAAAGTCCATCGCCCTGACCGTCCGCCTGCAACCGCAGGAGAAGACGCTCACCGAGGCCGAGATCGAAGCCGTCAGCGCCAAGATCATCGAGAAGGTGACCAAGGCCACCGGCGGCACCCTCCGCGCCTGACCACCGCTCATCGCTTGCCTTCGGCCGCTCTTCGCACCCCCAGCGAGGAGCGCACGAAGTGCGACGACGAGCGGTCCCAGCAGCCTACTTCTTCGCCCGCCAGGTGTTCATCCACGCCCCGATCCGCCCGAAGAACCCGCGCGCCTCTTTCTGCACGGCTTCCACCCGCTGTCCCGCTGCATCAAACGTCTCGCCCACATCGGCCAGCGCCGGGTCCACCATCCGCTCACGGAACTGCAGCCACATCTTGCGGATCATGAACAGCACAAAGGCCAGCACCGACAGGATGATGATATTCACCCAAGGGATCAGCGTCACGTTCGGCCCCTCGACCGGAGTGATGCTCACCGCGTTCGGGAAGATCGAAAAGATCGGCAGCCGCCAGCCGTAATGCGTCACCGCCACCCATTCGGTGTTGTTCCGCGCCGCATTGGTCGCCTCGGCTTGCAGGGTGCTCGAATCCCACTTGAAATAAGGCGGCCAGAACCAGCCGGTATCCTCGTTCCGGTAGGTGATCGTGCCGCCACCGTCGAACACCCCGTCAATGAACCGGATGTCGCGGCTGGAGGTCGTCGTCTCTGCCCCCGTCCCCGTGTCCTCGATCGAGTAGAACATCCAGTTCCCGCCGATCTGCGTCACCCGGTTGTAGGTGTTGATGATCTGCACCACGTCGCGCTGCGGCAGGGTGTAGTGCAGGAACAGGCCGACGATCAGGATCAGCACGATCCGGATGCCCCATTTGATCTTGGTCCACATGGGCGTCGCCTCTCAATACCAGTTGACGTAGTAGATCGTGGCCGCAAAGCCCACGGTTGGCAGGATATAGATAAGCCACAACAGCCGCTTTTTCAGCCCCTTGTCGTAGTGAACCATCCCCGCCTCGATAAAGTTCCGCCGCTCCTCCTGCGTCTGTGACTCTCGTGCAGGATCGGTGTCCCATTCCTTCTCCAGCTTCTCGCGCCGGACGGACCGGGAATAGATGCCGGTGACGAAGTAGATGATCGTCAGCCCGACATACATGAAGAACGCAAGCCGCAGCCAACCCATTCAGCGTCTCCCTCCCCAAGGCCCGACCACGGGGCGTGAGGGCTTCGGCCCCTCGGCCATCTGCGGCCGGTGCAGCTCATCCATGCTCGGCTCCGGGCCAAAGAGAGCCGTCCGCGCGCCCTCACGGTCCACCTGATACTCCCGCGCCAGAAAATCCGCCACATAGGTCTTCTTGCGCTCCGACCAGGTGGCGTACTGGGCGTAGAACAGCTCCTTGTGGACGATGAACATCTGCCGCACGTCCATCGGCGACAGTTCCGACAGCAGCATGTTCACTAGGTCCTTCTCCGGCCCCTTGCCCCTTAGCGTATAGAAATAGGCCGGATGCTCGGATGTGATCTTCGGCCAGGGCCCCCCGGCCTCCACCCAGCGCAACAGGTCCGCCAGCCCCAGAAACTCCTGCGGCAAAGAGGTCCCCAGCTTGTAGGCCACCTTCCGCAGCTCCGTCCGGCGAGCATCCCCGATCTCAATCCCCAGCCGGTCCGCCGCGTCGACCAGGATGAAATCCATCTTCTGCCGCAGGATCGCCGCCGCGTCCGCCCCCCGCGCCTGGACGATGGGCTCCACCAGCCCGTTCCGCTCCAGCCAGTCGGCGATCTGGTTGCGGTGGGTCAGGTCCATAACCTGCGCGATGGGCACCTCGCCCAGGCTCTGCCAGTCCAGCGTCGAAATCGCCGCCGGATAGCGCACGCCCTGGAAGATGTAGACCCCGCCGAAATGGCTGGTCCAGAAGTTCGACTGCTGGAACGTCATCGCGGGCAGGCTGATCGGCACCCGCGTCACGTCGCCCGTCTTCTTCGCCAGCCCGATCATCTCGGCCACCAGCACATCATCGCGCCAGCCGTCCGGCTCCTGCCGGAACCGCTCGATCAGCTTCGCGAGCTTCCCCGCATCCGCCACATGCCCGCCGATCGTATCCGCCTCGACCGTCACCTGCCGGATGTCGAACAGCTTCGCCGGCGTGTCGAAGGCGTAGACCGAGTTCTGCAACTCCCCCGCAACCGCATCCCGCGCGGTCAGGGCAAAGAGCTGCGCCTCGTTCTTCTCGATGAACTGCGTCAGGATCCCCCGGCTGGTGGAGAACTTTATGTTGAGCAAAGGCGCATCCTTCTGCGCCGTGGTCAGCAAGATGAACTGCCGGTTGGCCCCGTTGGGGTTGAGGTAGAGGTCGTCGTTCAGTTCATCCCCGATTTCGGGCGAATAGCCGGAGAGGTCGATGTGGAAATCGTCGAGCTTGGTGACCTTCCCCGTCAGATGCTTGAGCGCCCGATTGTAGCGTTCGACAAGGGCCGGAGAGGAGACCTCGATCAGGTTCCCGAACATGAGGCCGCGTTGGATGAGGCGTTTCATGGCGTGCTCTCCTCCGGTC
>JBJTSJ010000044.1:0-5588 GCA_046076605.1 Tabrizicola sp. | reverse complement strand
CCTGGCATCAGCCGGGCCCCCGCCCCCTGCGCGATCGCCCGATAGGCATCCAGGCCGTCGCCGCCCGGACTCAGCGCCAGATGCGGCTCCCAGTCCCGGACTTCGGGAGCAAGGGCGGGCATTTCCGCAGCGGCGATATAGGGCGGGTTCGAGACGATCAGGTCAAAGGCACCCCTGACGCCCTGAAACCAGTCCGACCGATGGAATACCGCCCGTCCCTCCAGCCCAAGTTCACGTGAGTTTTCTGCTGCAACCCCAAGCGCTGCCTCGGAAATATCCACTCCAACCCCCCGCGCCATTGGCATGGCTTTCAGGCAGGATAGCAGGATGCATCCCGTCCCGGTGCCAAGATCCAGCACCTTCACGAAGGGCGGCGTCAGCGCCTCGGCCACCAGCGTTTCGGTCTCGGGTCGGGGGTCAAGCGTGTCGCGCGTAACCCGGAACCACTGGCCCCAGAACAACCGCCGCCCAGTGATCTGCGCAACGGGCTGCCGGGCCTCCCGCGCAACCAGCGCCATGTCGTATGCTCTCGCCTGCGGCTCGGTCATCTCGTCGGGCAAATGCAGGGTCAGCCGGTCGGACGGGATCCCCAGCGCATGGGCCAGAAGCACCCGCGCATCGCGGGCCGGGTCGTCCACCCCCGCCGCCGCCAGCCGCGGAACCGCCAGCCGCAGCGCGTCCTGCGCCTTCACCCGTCCATCTCCGCTAGCCGTCCCGCCTGGTCATGCGCCGTCAGCGCGTCGATGATCTCGGTCAGGTCCCCGCCCATGATCTGCGGCAGCGCATAAAGCGTCAGGTTGATCCGGTGGTCGGTCATCCGGCCTTGCGGGAAATTGTAGGTGCGGATGCGCTCGCTGCGGTCACCGGATCCGATCTGGCTTTTCCGGTCCGCCGCGCGTTTGGAATGCAGCCGCTCCCGCTCTGCCTCATACAGCCGCGATCGCAGGACCTGCATCGCGATCTCGCGGTTCCTATGCTGCGACTTCTCGGAACTGGTGACCACGATCCCCGTCGGCATGTGGGTGATCCGCACGGCGGAGTCGGTCGTGTTCACATGCTGCCCGCCCGCGCCCGAAGACCGCATCGTGTCGATACGGATGTCGCTGGCGGGGATGCTGATCTCGACCTCGTCGGCCTCGGGCAGCACCGCCACAGTCGCCGCCGAGGTATGAATCCGCCCCTGCGCCTCGGTCTCGGGCACGCGCTGCACCCGGTGCACGCCGCTTTCATACTTCAGCCGGGCAAAGACCCCCTCGCCCTGAACATGGGCCGAGAATTCCTTGAGGCCGCCGACATCCCCCGCCTGTTCGCTGATGATCTCGAAGGTCCAGCCCATCCGCTCGGCATAGCGCTGGTACATCCGTGCAAGGTCCCCGGCGAACAGCGCGGCCTCGTCGCCCCCCGTCCCGGGCCGGATCTCGATGATCGCGGGCCGAGCGTCGGCGGCATCCTTAGGCAGCAGCGCCAGCCGCAGGGCCTGCTCCATCTCGGGGATGCGCGCCTTGAGGCGGGGCAGTTCCTCCTCGGCCAGCGCCTTCATCTCGGGGTCGGCAAGCATCGCATCGGCCTCGGCCAGGTCGTCCAGCGACTGGCGATAGGCGCGGATTTCGTCCACCACCGGCTTCAGGTCGGTGTATTCCTTGGAAATCTTCGCAATCTCGGCCGGGGCCGCCGATCCGGCGTTCAGCTGTGCTTCAAGATACTCGAAGCGTTCGGTGATCTGCGCAAGCTTGTCCAAGGGTACCATGGGCCGGGTTTCGCCCGGAACCCGCCAAGGGTCAAGGGGCAACCCGCCCGGCTTTCCCTTCGCCAAATATCCCCGCGCGGAGCGCAGGCCCGAGCGCTTTTGTGTCCTTCACACAAAAGCGCGAGACAAAAGACTTGCGGCGCATGCCGCCCCATTTGAAAAGCGTCCGAACCCGCCTATAGGCCGGTCATTTCGGGTGGCTCAGGCAACCCCAGCAACTCCTGCACCCAGCCGCCGATCCGCCGGGCATTCACGCCCCAGTCGTTCGACCCGAACCGCTGCCGCCCCGCGATGCAAAGGCCCGGCCCCTCCATCACCTGTGCGGTCGTGTAGTCCGGATAGCCCATCAACCCCGACCGCGTGACCCAGGTGATCCGCCCTTCCTCGGGAGACCCCGCCAACCGCTCGGTCCGCGGGGTCGCCAGCGCAATCGCGTCCAGTCGCGCCAGAAGCGCTGCCGGGTCGCCCTGGATAGGGCCATAGCGGTTGTCGGGCCGGATGCAGAAGACATGCGCATGGGCGGGCAGACCGCCTGCCGCAAAGTCGACATGCCATGCCTTGGGATCTGACGGTGCAAGGCGGATATAGGCCATCCCCCCTGCCCCAGCGACCAGAAGCAACCCCAGCAGCCAGCCCGACATCCGCATGCCCTTACCTTTGTGTTCGCGCCCAGTGATAGAGGCAGATCAACTCATAGGCGACATGCGCCCCGGCAATCGCCGTCGCCCCCGTCGTATCATAGGGCGGCGAGACTTCCACCACATCCCCGCCCACAAGGTTGATCCCGGCAAGATCGCGCAGGATCGCGGCGGTCTGCCAGCTGGAAAGCCCACCCCAGACCGGCGTGCCGGTGCCGGGGGCGAAAGCCGGGTCCAGCGCATCGATGTCGAAAGTCAGGTAAGTGGGCCGGTCCCCCACGATACCCTTCACCGTCTCCACGACGCGGGAAACACCCCACTCATGCGCCTCGCGCGCGGTGATGACGTTGACGCCCAGATAGTCCTCGGTCGTCGTCCGGATGCCAATCTGGACCGAGCGTTTAGGGTCAACGAGCCCCGCCTTGACCGATTTGTAGAACATCGTCCCATGATCGATCCGCGCCGGGTTGTCATCGGGCCAAAGGTCGGAATGCGCGTCGAAGTGGATCATCGAGACGGGCCCGAACTTTTCTGCATAGGCCTTCAGGATCGGGAAGGTGATGAAATGGTCGCCCCCAAGGACGATGGACCCCGCCCCTGCCTGCAGGATGGTGCGGATGTGGTTGGTCAGCGTCTCGGGAAACTCCGGCACATTGGCATAGTCAAAGGCCACGTCGCCGTAATCGACGACCGTCATCTCCTCCAGCGGGTTCGTCCCCCAGCCCGGCGGCGGGTCATAGGGCATCAGCGCCGACGCCTCGCGGATCGCCCGCGGCCCAAAGCGGGTGCCCGCCCGGTGGCTCACCGCCTGGTCGAAGGGAACCCCGGTGATCGCCAGATCGACCCCGGTCAGGTCCTTGGTATAGGTCCGCCGCAGGAAGCTCGTCGCCCCCCCGAACGCATTTTCATAGGAATAGCCCCGGCGGATATCCCGGGTGAACGCAGTGTCGACCTGCGTCTTCGCGTCTTCAAGTGCCATGATGGTCTCGGGTCTTGCAGCGCAGTCGTTCAGCGGAGACGCGCGGATCCGGTGCGGGCAAGAAACCCCTGCCCGCACCGGAAGTCAAGCGTTTGATCAAATCACCCGATCCTGTGCCCTTCCCGCACCAACTCGTCCGTGACCTTGCGGATGGCCTTCTCCAGCACCTCGACCACGAAATCGACCTGAGCCTTGGTGATCGTCAGGGGCGGAGACATCACGTTCAGATGCCCGATGGGCCGCACCATCAGCCCCATCGCCTCGGCCGCATCACTGATGCGCTTGCTCTCATTCACCCCGTCCGGCAGTGGCTCCTTGGTCAGCTTGGACGCCACATTCTCCACACAGACCATCAGCCGCCGCCCGCGCACCTGCCCCACCAGCGGCAGCGCCTCCAGCCCCTTCAGCCGGTCCAGGAAGTAGTCTCCAACGACCGCCGCATTCTCCAGAAGCCCCTCGCGCTCGATGATCTCGATCGACTTCAGCGCCGCCGCGCAGCTGACCGGATGCCCGGAATAGGTGAACCCGCTGGTGAACCACCGTTCCCCCTTCCCTGCCATCACGTCCCAGATCCGGTCACTGAAGATCAGCGCCCCCAGCGGCAGATAGCCCGAAGTCAGCCCCTTCGCGCAGGTGATCATGTCCGGCACCACGCCGAACTCCGCCTCCGACGCGAACCAGTGCCCCAGCCGCCCGAAGGCCGTAACCACCTCGTCGGCGATGAACAGGATGTCGTGGCGCTGGCAGACCTCCCACATCCGGCGCAGATAACCCTCCGGCGGCACGATCACCCCGCCCGATGCCTGGATCGGTTCGGCAATGAACCCGCCGATGCGGTCGGCGCCCACGCGCTCGATCAGGCCCTCGAACTCCGCCACCAGCCAGTCGCAGAACTCTGCCTCGCTCATTCCCTCGGGCCGCCGGTACGGGTTCGGCGCGGTCAGGTGGTGGATGCCGTCATGCTTGTAGCGGAACTCGTCAACCCGGTCGCCCGGCCGCTTGCCGACCGACTGGGTCAGGTAGGTCGAGCCGTGGTAGGAATGGTCCCGTGCGACGATATCCGTCTTTTCGGGCTTGCCCATGCAGGTCTGATAATACCAGACCATCCGCACCGCGGTATCCACCGCCGTGGACCCACCCGTCGTCAGATGCACCCGGTTCAGATCGCCCGGCGCCAGCTCTGCCAGCTTGGCCGACAACAGCGCGGACGGCTCGTTCGTCACATCGACGAAACTGTTGGCAAAGGCCAGCCGCTCCACCTGGTCGGCAATCGCCTGCGCCATCTCGCGCCGGCCCAGGCCCACGTTGGTGCACCACATGCCGCCCACGGCATCCAGATACTGCCGCCCCGCCTCATCCCAAAGGTAACAGCCCTCGCCCCGCGCCATCACCAGGCTACCCTCTCGCTCGAAGGGGCCAAAGTTCGTCCAGGGGTGCAGAGCGTGGCTCCGGTCCATCTCCCAAAGCGAATTCTGGGTGGGCCGTGCCAGGGCCATGGGGGCGGTCATGTGCTGTCTCCGTCGTTGAATGACACAAATGGATAACAACGCCAGACTAGCAGTTTGATCAAAATCCGGCCAGCCCCTGGCTGCGTCCAAAGGTTGGGGGTCACCCAGATATGGTGTCCAAAGGTTGATAAAGACCCCATTAGGACCACGGACCGGGCAGGCCCGATTGACCGTCCGATTCGCGCGGCCAAGGGTCAGAACAGCTTTTGCTTCGCCTTTGCCACGCTGAAACCATGCCCCTCGGCATTGGTACAGGTCATGCCCGTCTTGGCCGAGACACAGGAGATCCCGCCCAGGCTGACGGCCTCGCCATAGGGCAGCAGCGGATTGCCCGGATCCTGCACCGTGTCGCCTACGCAGGCCAGCACACCCTTGCCGCTGGAGCCGACGGCGAAGGCCATGCCCCAGTCCAACTCACACCCTGCGGGGCGCTTGGTATAGCTCGGCGTATACTCCCGCAGGTCGCAGCGCGCCTCGGCATCGCCGTTGAAAGTGTACATCGCGCAATGGATGTTGCCGGTGGGTGACTGGAAAGCAAGGTAATCATCAGCTGCCGCAGGGCTGGCCAGCAGCAAGAGGCAAAGAAAGCTGGAACGCTTCAAGGCAAACTCCTTTGATGGCAGAAAGGCTGGATCGGCCCCCCTTAATGGCAGAAGAAGGCGCGCAGATGCACCAGATTGCGTGTTTCGCGGGATTGGGGCAGTGATTTCAGATGA
>JBJTSJ010000043.1:0-6136 GCA_046076605.1 Tabrizicola sp. | reverse complement strand
GTTCGACGATCTCGCCGTCCAGCTCCAGCACCAGCCGCAGCACGCCGTGCGCTGCCGGGTGCTGCGGACCGAAGTTGATGTTGAAGTTGCGGATGCGCTGCTCGCCGGTCTCAAAATCGGTCGAGCCGTCGTCGTAGGTGTTCACGCGGATATCGCCGTCCATCCAACTATCCCTTTGCAAAGCTGTCTTCCCAGACTGCGGGAAGACGCCCCATGCGCGAGCGCACGAATTCATACTGCGGTGTCAGGTAAGCCCGTATCCTTGCGCGCTGGTCGTCGGCAAGGGGAAGATCGATGCCCTGGTGCGGCCGCTTCACGTCGGACGGATGGGCCGAGATGCCCAGGAAGGCACAAAGCCGGTCGGTCCGGCCTGCGGGCACGATGTCCTCGAAGAAGTCGACATGCAGCCGTTCGGCAGGCAAGACTGACTGCAGGCGCGGCAGGATCACGTCATAGGCGCCCCGGTCGGCGACCAAAGGATCGCGCCCCGACAGGACCAGGTCCAGGTGGTGGGCTGCAGCCTGCGCAGCATCAGCCCCACTTCGCACCGCCCGACGCGCCAGCATCCGGACATGGCTCCACAGCCGAGCCACCGGGTCGCGCATGAAGAAGACGAACCGGGTGTCGGGCAGAAGGTTCAGCATCTCGCGCAGCGTAGCAGCCGAGACCATGGCATAAGCCGGCGTGATGTCGGCGATGACGGACCGCGTCCCCCGACCCTCGGCCAGATAGCGCAGGTAGGCGGCCCGGTCCTCGCGTTGCGCCACCGGCAACCAGTCGGCAAAATCCCGCAGCCGGCGCTCCGCATCCAGGTCCCCGGCCGGGCGTTCCTGCAGCATCGCCATGTTGCGACGGATCTTGCGGAGCCGCGCCCGGGTCTTGCTGAACTCGATCGTGTCGAAGAAATGCAGCTCTTTCAGGTCGCGCAGATGGCATTCGGGATGCGACTGCAGGAACCGGAAAAGCCAACCGCTTCCCGATTTCGTCGCCCCCATGCCAAAGACCAGCCGCATCATGCCCTCGCCAGGCTCGCTTCCCAGGCAGCGGGAAGCCGTCCGAACTCGCGGCGGACAAAGTCGTATTGCGGGGCAAGGATCGACAGCAACTGCCGATGCTGGTCGGGGCTGATCGGCACTTTCATCCCCTTATGGTACTCACGCTCGCTCGGCAGACGCGGGGCAATGCCCAGAAAGGCACACAGCCTGCCGACCTCGCCGGTAAGCACGGTCTCTTCGAAGAAATCGACATAGACCTGGGATGCCGGAACCACGGCCTTCAGCCGCTGCAAGGTCTGGTCATAGAATCCGCGCGACACGACGGCCGAGCCGGGTTCGGCCAGCACCTGCTCCAGCGTCCGCGCTGCGACCTCGGCCGCGTCATCGCCGGGGGTACGCGCCTTGCGGGCAAGCATGCGGATATGGCTCCACAGCCGCGCCACTGGGTCCCGCATCAGGAAGACAAAGCGCGTGTCGGGCAGGACACGGGTCATTCTGGACAGGGTTTCTTCGGACACCCGGGAATAGTTTGGTGTCACGTCGGCCACCAGCGTCTTGGCTCCAAGCCCTTGCGTCAGAAAGCGCCGGTAGGCGTCCTCATCGCTGCTCTTGGCCACTAGCAGCCAATCACGCAGGTCCCTGATGACCTTGCGAACGCGTGGTTTGGTTTCAAGCCGACCCTGCAAGACGTCGATACGCTCCTCGATCCGGCGAACGCGAGAGGCGGCCAGGCCGAACTCGATTGCATCGAAGAAGTGCAGCTCTTTCGGTGCGCGCAGATGGCATTCGGGGTGGAACTGCAGAAGGCGGTAAAGCCAGCTGCTTCCCGCTTTCGTAGCCCCTATGCCGTAGACCAGCCGCACCATCTCCACCCTCGGCTAGACCTTCTTCTCGTCACCCGGAAGGATGTATTCCGCACCCTCCCACGGGCTCATGAAGTCGAACTGACGGTATTCCTGCACCAGCTTCACGGGTTCATAGACCACACGCTTCAAGGCCTCGTCATAGCGGACCTCGGTGTAGCCCGTGGTCGGGAAGTCCTTGCGCAGGGGGTAACCCCGGAAGCCGTAGTCCGTCAGGATGCGGCGCAGGTCCGGGTGGCCCGAGAAGAGGATGCCGAACATGTCGAACACTTCCCGCTCGAACCAGTTGGCGCTGGGATGAATGACCACCAGCGACGGCACCATCTCGTCCTCGCGCACGGCGACCTTCACCCGGATGCGGTGGTTCCGGTACATCGACAGGAAGTGGTAGACCACGACGAACCGCTGCGCGCGTTCCGGGTGGTCGACGGCGGTGATGTCGACCAGCGTCGAGAACCGGCACGAGGCATCGTCGCGCAGGAATTCGACCAGAGCTTCCAGATTGGCCAGGTTCGCCACCAGCGTCAGCTCGCCAAAGGCGACTGCCGACGACATCACGGCCTCGGGCTGCTTGAGTTCAATGATTGCGGCCAGTTCCTGCAGGGCTTCGGACATGATTACCTCACCAAGGTGCCAGTGCGGCGCATCTTCCGCTGCAACTGCAGGATACCGTACAAAAGCGCCTCGGCCGTGGGCGGGCAGCCCGGCACGTAGACGTCGACCGGGACGATCCGGTCACAGCCGCGCACGACGGAATAGCTGTAGTGATAGTAGCCGCCCCCGTTCGCGCAGGACCCCATGCTGATGACGTAGCGGGGTTCCGGCATCTGGTCATAGACCTTGCGCAGGGCCGGGGCCATCTTGTTGGTCAGCGTGCCCGCGACGATCATCAGGTCCGACTGGCGCGGCGAGGCGCGCGGGGCGGTCCCGAAGCGTTCCAGGTCATAGCGCGGCATCGAGGTATGCATCATCTCGACCGCGCAGCAGGCCAGCCCGAACGTCATCCAGTGCAGCGAACCGATGCGCGCCCAGTTGATGATGTCCTCGGTGGAGGTGAGGATGAACCCTTTGTCCTGCAGGTCACGGTTCAGGGCCTGGACAGCGACCTCATGGTCGGCACCAGCGGCGTTGCCGGTCATCACACCCATTCCAGGGCCCCCTTCTTCCATTCATAGGCAAACCCGACCGTCAGCACGGCCAGGAACAGCATCATCGACCAGAAGGCTGCCATGCTGATCTCGCCGAAGGCCACCGCCCAGGGAAACAGGAAGGCGACTTCCAGGTCGAAGATGATGAACAGGATCGACACCAGGTAGAAGCGCACGTCGAACTTCATCCGCGCGTCGTCAAAGGCGTTGAAGCCGCATTCGTAGGCCGAAACCTTTTCCGGGTCCGGGTTGCGGACGGCCAGGACGGCGGCTGCAAGGATCAGGACAAGGCCCAATCCGACAGCAATGGCCAATAGGATGAGGATAGGCAGATACTCACGAAGAAGCAGGTCCACGTGGGGCTCCTTGGATGGCTGGCGGCGCGCGTGCGTGCGGGCGCTGTCGGGCGTCCGCTGTGTCTCCCCGACCGTTTACTCTGCGACCCTGCCGGGGTCAACCGAAGCCGGGGCAGATTCCCGACTTTGCGGGTGCAGAAAATCAGGCGAACCAAGCGTTTCGGTCAGGAAATCGACGGGCCGGTTCCCCTTACCTTGACCCCTGTCCCGATGCGGCCTTTCCTGCCGCCAGCCATGAAAGGACACTGCCCATGCGTGCCGCACTTGTTCCCGCCCTGTTTCTTGCCGTCACCGCCAGCTCGGCCCTTGCCCAAAGCTGCGGCATCGACGCCGCCGCGGTAGAGGCCCGGATTGCCGAGTTGGAGCCGAACCACGGCATGGTCCTGTCGGACATCGGTTGCGACGCGCCGACCAACCCGGCACATGTGCTGATGTGCGACTCGGCCGAAAGCACCGAATGGTCGCTGTGGCGGATGGGGCGGCTGGACGACCTGGCCTGGGTCTATGCGGTGGAGAACGCCACCGGCCAGGACGTGGACGAGACGAACCCGCCGCGCGACGATGATTTCATCGCCCGCCGCGACGCCTGCACCGACGAGGCCTGCCTCTGCGAGGCGCTGATCCAGCACACCAACGACAGCCTTGGCGGAACCTCGCCCTACCCGCAGTGAGGGGCGGCTTTCAAATTGAGGGCTGACGCGCGAGGCTTTTGTCTCGTCGTCGGGGCTTGCGCCCTCCTCCTCGGTCGATGGGGGCGCTGCCCCCAAACCCCGGGATATTTGCAGAAGAGAAAACCCTAGCGCATGACCGGGTGGAAGGCATAGGCCGCGCCCTCCCGCTCCAGCCGTCCGATGCCGGGGTGCGGCAGGTGGGATCCGGCGACCATCCAGCCCTCGTCAAGCACCCGTTCGAAGAGCTCAACCCGCGTAGCCCGTGCCTGATCCGGGTCCTCGTCGTATTTCCAGGTCACCCCGGGCCGCGCGAACTGCAGCGGGTGGTGCACCAGATCGCCCCAGATCAGAAGCCGCCCCTCGACCAGGAACGCCATATGCCCCGGCGAATGGCCCGGAGCGTTCACCGCCACCACCCCCGGCAGCGGGCCATCGCCCTGCTCGAGCGGCATCAGGCGCGGCAAGACCGGGATCATCCGCGGCTCGGCCCGGAACGCCATCAACTCCTCGGTCGCCACGTAGACCCGTTCGGCGTTGGGGAAGGCAAGGCCGCCGTCCCCGTCCACCAGCCCCGACAGATGGTCGATATGGGTATGGGTCAGCGCAATCGCATCCACCTCCTGCGTCCCCGACCCGGCCTCGGCAAGCGCAGCGCCGATCTGCCCCAGCCCCTTGTGCCAGGCATCCCCCGCGCCCGCGTCGATCAACAGACACCCCGCCGCCCCCCGCACCAGGAAGGCCCGCACCGGCAGAGGCAGCCTGCCATCCACCAGGTCGCCGGGACTGTAGGACTGAAACGCCGCTCCGTCCGGCCCCCGCAGGCAATCCGCGCCCATCACCGTCTCGCCGTCCAGAAGCATGCTGACCGTCAGGTCCCCCAGCTCCACCGTCATCGACAGCGCCGTCTCCCGCATCACTCTCATTCGCACCATGTCCCGCGCAAACCGCCACCATACTGCCGCCCGTGACCCGCCTGGATCATCCGCCGCGCCACATCCACCCCGTCAAGCGTCAGTCGCACCAGCACCCGGCCATACTGGTCCGTCCCGTCATGGCTCACCTGCAAGCGATCCGCCTTCTGGATCATCGTCCGCAAGGCCCAGCTGGCCTTCTCCGCCGCAATAAACTCGTCCAGACACTTCGGCGCGTATTTCTCGGGCGTATCGAAGCCCAGAAGCCGCGCGCTGACCATCCCGTCCTCGGGACAGATGAGCGAGACGGTATCCCCGTCCACCACCCGGATGATCCGGCAGGTGCCCTGTTCGCTGTCCACCACCTTCATCCCGGCATTTACCAGATCGGCGATGGTCGGCACGAGGATCAGACCAGCCACCGCCAGCCCCAGCACCGCTTTCAGGTAGAAGCGCGGATCGGCCAGCCGCCGCAGGCCCCGCGTGACCGCCCCAGCCGGTCGCGCCGGGCGGAACAGCCAGCCCATCAGTCCGCCGCCACGCGCACGACCGGGCCCAGCGCCTCGGCCTTCGCCGCAAGGCCCGCCTCCTCGGTCAGGATGCGGGCAATCTGCGCCACGTCCCCCTCCGAGAAGGTCAAAGGCAGCCGCATGTCGATCAGCCCGGCCAGCACACGGTCGGTCTGTGGCAAAGGCGTCGGCTGGGCATACTGCCAATGCGCATAGCGGCTGGTGAAGCCCTGCGGATCGGCCGCGCCGAACCACTTCAGGTCCACCCCGCGTGCTGCGGCCCCCGCGACGAAGCCCGCGACCCGCGCGGCCTCCCATCCCGGTAGCAGGAACTGGAAGGAAGACCCAACGTAATCCTCATGCTGCGGGCGGGGGATCAGCCTGACCCCCGGCGCGCCCGCCAGACCTGCCTCCATCCCCTGATACAAGGCCCGCCACCGCGCCCGGCGGTCATCCAGCATCGCGATCTGAGGGCGCAGGATCGCCGCCCGCAGGTTGTCCATGCGGGATGAGACATTCGGCACTTCCAGCTTCAGCGCCTCGAACACCTCCGGCCCCGGTGCTGACCGATGCCGCGCATACAGCATGTAGGATCCGGACAGAAGCACCGCCCGCGCCGCAAGCTCGGCGTCGTCGGTAACAAGGAACCCGCCCTCGCCCGAATTCATGTGCTTGTAGGTCTG
>JBJTSJ010000042.1:0-5285 GCA_046076605.1 Tabrizicola sp. | reverse complement strand
AGTGGTTTGATGCAGGCCTGCCCCGGTTCTTTGCGAACTTGCGACCGGGGGACCTGGCGATCTTCACGGCGGACCACGGGAATGACCCGACCTGGCGCGGGACCGAGCACACGCGGGAGCGGGTGCCGGTGGTGGGCTGGGCCACAGGTCGGCGTGAGGTGGGCTTGCGTGGGTTCGTGGATGTGGGGGCGTCCGTGTCGGCGCATCTGGGGGTAGTGAGCCAAGGGCCGGGGCGGAGTTTCCTGTGACCACCCCCGGGGGTTTTCCACCCCCGAACCCCCGTGGAGTATTTCTGAAAAGAGCAAATAAGGGAGCGATACGTTGAGCGGATTGCCGAAGGTTGAATTGCATCTGCACCTGGAGGGGGCGGCGCCTCCGGCCTTCATCGCGGGGCTGGCGAAGGAGAAGCATCTGGACATATCGGGGGTGTTCGATGCACGCGGTCAGTACAAATACAAGGATTTCTGGGACTTCCTGAAGGTCTATGAGGCGGCGACCTCGGCCTTGCAGACGCCCGAGGATTACGCGCGGTTGACCCTCGCCGTGCTGGAGGAATCGACCAAGTCTGGGGTGGTCTATTCCGAGACCTTCCTGTCGCCGGATTTCTGCGGCGGGCGGGATGTCGGGGCGTGGAAGGAATACCTTCACGCGATGCAGGAGGCGGCGGATCAGGCGGAGCGGGACCTAGGGATCACCCTGCGCGGGATAATCACCTGCATCCGGCATTTCGGCCCGGAGAAGGCTCGGGAAACGGCGCGCTGTGCGGCGGAGACGGCGGGGGACTGGATCGTCGGGTTCGGCATCGCGGGGGACGAGAAGATCGGCGCGCCCAAGGATTTCCGCTGGTCTTTCGACTGCGCGCGGGAGGCGGGCCTGCGGCTGACGGCGCATGCGGGGGAGTGGGGCGGGCCGGACTCGGTTCGGGATGCGGTACGGGACCTGGAGGTGGAGCGGATCGGGCATGGGGTGCGGGCGATCGAGGACCTCGCGCTAGTCGATGAACTGGCCGAGAAGGGGATCGTGCTGGAGGTCTGTCCGGGGTCGAACGTGACCTTGGGGATCTACAAGACGTTCCGGGATCATCCGATTGCCGAGCTGGACCGGCGCGGGTGCAAGGTCACCATCTCGACCGACGACCCGCCGTTTTTCCACACCACGATGGCGCGGGAGTATGAAGAACTGCACCGCGCCTTCGACTGGGACGAGGGGCAATTCCGACGGATCGCGAAGGCCTCGCTTGACGCGGCCTTTTGCGATGCCGATACCAAGGCGAGGATCGGAAAGCTGTTGGAGGCCTGAAATGCTGGATCACCTGACCGTCGTGTCGCACCCCCTGGTCCAGCACAAGCTGACCCTGATGCGCGAGAAGGACACCTCGACGGCATCGTTCCGCAAGCTTCTGCGCGAGATCAGCCTGCTTCTGGCTTATGAAGTCACGCGGGAATTGCCGATGACGACGAAGCGGATCGAGACGCCGCTGGAGGAGATGGACGCGCCGGCCATCGAGGGGAAGAAGCTTGCGTTGGTTTCGATCCTGCGGGCCGGCAACGGCCTTCTGGACGGGATCCTGGAGCTGGTCCCGGCGGCGCGGGTGGGGTTCGTGGGCCTCTACCGCGACCCGGAAACGCTGCAGCCGGTGCAGTATTACTGCAAGCTGCCCGAGCATATGGAGGACCGGATCGCCATTGTCGTCGATCCGATGTTGGCGACGGGAAATTCCTCGGCGGCGGCGGTCAGCCTGTTGAAGCAGGCGGGGGCGAAGCAGATCCGGTTCCTGTGCCTGCTGGCGGCTCCGGAAGGGATCGCCCGGATGAAGGAGGCGCATCCGGATGTGCCGATCGTCACGGCGGCGGTCGACAGCCATCTGAACGACCACGGCTATATCGTGCCGGGCCTTGGCGATGCCGGGGACCGGATGTTCGGGACCAAGTGATGCGTGCGACCCTTGGCGCGGCGCTGGTGCTGGCCTTGGCCGGGCCGGGTCTGTCGCGTGAGCCGCTGCGCCCGGCGGAGCTGCCCCCTGCGGATTATGCGGGTCAGCAGTATGTGGATTCAAAAGGCTGCATGTTCGTCCGCGCAGGCAGTGGCGGAAACGTGGTCTGGGTGCCCCGCGTATCGCGGGAAGGCACACCAATCTGCGGAAACCCTCCGTCTGGCAGGCGGGTGCCGGTTGCCGAAGAGATCGGCGACACCTCCTATGTTCCAGAGGGGACTGCTCAAAGCGAACCCACCGTACAGCCCATGCCCACAGCGGCAGAGCCCGGGGGCCATTTCGTGGCGGTTGGCAGTTTTGGGGTCATGGAAAATGCGGACCGGGCCGAGGATAAGCTGCGGTCCCTGGGCTATCCGGTGGTCCGCGGCCGGGTGCAAGGTGGCAATTCAATCCTGACCACGGTCTTTGCCGGGCCGTTTGCCGACGCCTCAGCAGCGGCGGCGGCAAGGGTTGCGCTGCAGGACAAGGGCTTTCCCGATGCCATCGTGATGGGGCCCTAGGACGGCTAGACGTAACAGGTCGCGGCTGCGCCTAACGGATCAGCTGCTGCAGATGCCCTGCAAGGCAATCCAGGATTCATCGGGGATCAGGGGCGACGGGGCGAGGCCCTTGTACGGGTCCCCCGCCGCAAGACCGGCTGTGGTGGTTCCCTGTGGATCAATGGCCAGCGCATAGGGAGTGGCCGGAATCTGGGCAGCCTCGAACGCCGCCAGCACCTGGGTGTCGGTCAGGGCAATAGGGGTGCTGCGCAAGAGTGTTTCGCCATAGCCGTTAATCGCGTCGTCGGGCAGTTCGGCTGTGGTCAGAAGCTGAACGGTTGCCCGCAGCCCGGCATGTTCCAGCATCGGGATGATCGGGTCCTGCGCCCGTGCCCGCAGCCGTTCGACCAGCGCGGCACCTGCGACGGCTTCGGGGCCGTTCGCCTGTTCGATCATCCGGCGCGGCAGGACGACTACGTCGCCCGGCAGATGCAGAGGAAGCTAGACGCCTTCCGGCATGACGTAGAGGATCGGCGTATCCAGCGGGCCGAACACCCGTTCCGACAGGCTGGCCAGCGCTTGTAGGCCCAGCTGGTTGTTGCAGTTGGCGCCGGTGACCCGGGCAAGATCGTCCAGCGCGCGCTGACCGAGATCGGCACGCTGGGCGGGCGGCACGACCGAGGCCGTGTGGCGGACAAGGGCACCGGGCAACCAGATGACCGCGATGGCCAAAATCGCAAGCGTCGCGCCGCCCAGAAGCACCCCGCGCAGCCGACCGGGGCGCGCGGTGGCGGCTTGCACCGCATGATGCACGGCACCCAGGGCTGCGATCATCTCGGGGTCGGTCAGTTCCAGGCTTTCGCTTGCGTCGGTACCGGGAGCGAAAATCGGCGGGTCTTCACCCTTGTTGATCCGCTCGATGGCCGGAAGCGACCAGTGGCTGATTGCGGTGCCGCTTTTCGGGTCAGACAGGACCAGGGTCGCGTCGCCGAACCGAACCAGGACCTCGCGCCGCTGATCCTGCGGCGTCTCGCGCCACAGACCGCCGCATTCCAGCCTTTGGTACTTCTTCAACGCCGTCATTGGCCGGAGGGTCTCTGCCTGTTTGCGGTCAAGTCTATCCGCCCCGGAAGGCGGCGACAATGACCCCCGGTCGGCCCTTGGCGACGAAGGTGCATCCGCGACCGGGAATTGCCCGATTGCGTCGCGTTCGGGCTGGCGAGGCAGGGGCAAGCCCGGCATTGAGGGCCAAGAACAGTCCGGGCAGGCATATGAGCACTTCGCAGAACCGAACCCTGGCCGCCTTTGGCGCGGTGCTTGTCTATGCCGGGGTGATCGGGTTCACCGACAATTTCGTGCAGGTGATTGCTGCGGATTCCGGCCTTTGGCAGTTCCACGCTACTCGGACCGCAATGGCGCTGACGCTTTTGGCACTGGTGGCTGTGCCGCTGGGGCTTCGGCTGCGGCCTCGGCGGTTCCGGGCGGTCTTCCAGCGCTCGGCGATCCACGGGACGGCTATGGTGATCTATTTCGGAGCTCTGGCCTTCCTGCCGGTGGCGCAGGTCGCGGCGGGTCTGTTCACCGCACCGATCTTCGTGCTGCTGATCCAGCGGCTGGTCTATGGCGCGCCGATCAATGCCTGGCAGGCGCTGGCCGTCGCGGTAGGCTTTGCCGGTGTGGTGATCGTTCTGGGTCCCGAGGTGATGAAAGGCGCAAGCCTGGCCGCGACACTGCCGGTCCTGGCCGGGGCGCTGTATGCGCTGGGCAATATCGCAACCCGGCAATGGTGCGCGGATGAATCCGCCGAGACGTTGCTGGCGGGGTTCTTCGCCATGCTGGGCGTACTGGGGCTGATGGGGATGGCGGTGCTGTGGGCCTTTCCGGTCGAAGTGACCGAGGGTCCGAGCCGCTTTCTGCTGCGCGGGCCGGAATGGCCGACGGAGACGTTCTTGCTGTGGACCTTCGTGCAGGCGGCGGGGTCGCTTTTGGGGGTCGGGCTGATGATCAAGGCCTACCAGATGGCCGAGGCGGCGAAGGTTTCGGTCTTCGAGTATGTGATCCTGCCGATTTCCGCCTTCTGGACCTGGGCGATCTGGGGCGAGACGCTGGTCTGGTATTCCTGGATCGGCATGGCGCTGATTGCCGTGGCAGGCATGATGATCGCCCGGCGCGAACCTGATCAGTCGCCGACCGCCTCGCGCCAGTGACGTCGGCAGAGGCTGACGTAGGTCTCGTTCCCGCCGATCACCACCTGCTCGCCGTCCTTCAGGGCGCGCCCGTCGGGGCCACGGCGGATGACCATGGTGGCCTTCTTGCCGCAGTGGCAGATCGTGCGGACCTCGCGCATTTCGTCGGCCCAGGCGAGAAGGGCGGCGGAGCCGGGAAAGAGGTTGCCTTGGAAATCCACGCGCAGGCCATAGCACATGACGGGCACGCCCAGGTCGTCGACGGCCCGGGCCAGCTGCCAGACCTGCGGTTTGGACAGAAACTGCGCCTCGTCGATGAAGACGCAGGCCACGGGGCCTTTTTCGAACCGCGCCTTCAGCTTTTCGAACATGTCCTCATCCGGGCCGAAGGTGTCGGCGTCTTCGCCGATGCCGATGCGGCTGGCGATCCGGCCCTGTCCGGCGCGGTTGTCGAACTGCGCGGTGATGAGACAGGTCTGCATGCCGCCTTCGCGATAGTTGTGCGAGGCCTGCAGAAGCGAGGTGGATTTCCCCGCGTTCATTGTGGAGTAGTGGAAGTAAAGCTTGGCCATTGCCCACTAGCCCTAGCCGATCACCGGGCCGTGCTGCAAGCTATTGGCCTGCTGG
>JBJTSJ010000041.1:0-3732 GCA_046076605.1 Tabrizicola sp. | reverse complement strand
CGCATGCGGCCGGCCTTACCAAAGTTCTGGTTCGAGTTGTCGGGGTTCGACACGGCACCGATGGTGGCCATGCATTCCTGACGGACCATCCGCAGTTCGCCCGAGGACAGGCGGATCTGCGCATAGGAGCCGTCGCGGCCGACGAACTGGGCATAGGTGCCCGCCGCACGGGCCAGCTGGCCGCCCTTGCCGGGCTTCAGTTCCACGTTGTGCACGATCGCGCCGATCGGCATGCCGCTGAACGGCATCGCGTTCCCCGGCTTCACGTCGGTCTTCGCGCCCGCGATGACGCTGTCGCCCACGGCCAGGCGCTGCGGCGCGAGGATGTAGGCCAGTTCACCGTCCTGATACTTGATCAGCGCGATGAAGGCGGTGCGGTTCGGGTCATATTCGATCCGCTCGACGACCGCCGGGATATCATATTTGCGACGCTTGAAATTGACCACCCGGTAAAGACGCTTTGCGCCCCCGCCCTGGTGCCACATCGTGATACGTCCGGTGTTGTTCCGGCCGCCAGAACGGTTCAAACCCTCGGTGAGGTGCTTGACCGGGCGGCCTTTCCACAGCTCCGAACGGTCGATCAGAACCAGCCCGCGCTGGCCAGGCGTCGTCGGTTTATACGACTTGAGTGCCATGTTTCCTGTCTTCCGTTTGCTTGCACGGGTGCTGCCACCCGGCGGTGAAGGGCTCCGAAGATCCCCGATTTAGCGTCCTTTCCTCCTGCGGATGCATCGGGAAACAACAAACCAAGAGCCCCGGACGAATCCGAGGCTTCTGGCGTGGCGGGGGAGTAGCAGAGGGGGGTGGGGGTGGCAAGGGGGGAAGGTGGGATTCTTGGGTCAAGAGGCATGTGGTCGTTCTATGCTCTTTGTAGACGCTGCACTCTAAAGCGTGCAGGCTCTTTTCTGTCTGGGATGGATTCGGAGCATAGCGTGTCTAAATCTTCTTTATTGGCCGCTGTGGCTTCCTATGCCCTTTGGCCGTTTCCAGTACATTCCTGCATGATGGCCGCTGAACTTGTTCTAGAGGACGTTAGGCTCGCCGATGTGGTCGTCATTGGTGCCATCGAAAACTACAAGGTCGTTCTGGACCCCAAGGCTAGAGAAGAACGCAAAGCACTCTTGGAAAGGCTGCCAGCAGACACCGATCCAGAGTTCAGAGAAATTCTTGAGTCTCAAGATGCATTCTTAAGCGACTATGCTCGCTTTGATGTTTTGGTCGGTGAAGTCCTGCTTGGGACCGCTTCTGACCGGATTTCCGTTGTATGGGATAATTCGACTTTTGGTGAGCCAGACAAAGTGCCAACCGGTTCGTATCTCGTTGCCCTCATTGCACCGACATCACCTCAGCCTCCGTTGCGCGGTCCTAGTGCAACAGTCTTGCCACGGCCCGATGCTTCCTCACTCTCAGTTTTGCAGGCACCTTGTTCAGGAGCATTCATTTTCCCTGTTGATGCGACTGCTGTGGCCGAAATCCGCGCCATCTTGGCAAAGGACTAAACACAAGAAAAAGCCCCCGCCTTCCGGCAGGGGCTCTTTCATTTCGCTCAAGCCTAATGCTCAGAGGCCGGTCGTCACGTCAATCGTCTGACCGTCTTCCAGCATGACATAGGCCTTCTTCTTGTCCGAACGCTCGCCTGCGCGACCGCGGAAACGTTTGGCCTTGCCCTTGGTGATGGTGGTGTTCACCGCCTTCACCTTCACGCCAAAGATCGCCTCGACGGCTTCCTTGATCTGCGGCTTGGTCGAGTCCATCGCGACCTGGAACACGACGGCACCCGCCTCCGAGGCCATGGTGGCCTTTTCGGTGATGACCGGCTTCTTGATCAGGTCGTAGTGCTCCGGCTTCACGACTGCCGCGCTTTTCGGTGCTTTGCTCATTTCAGGCGAGCCTCCAGGGCTTCGATACCGGCCTTGGTGATGACCAGGGTATCACGCTTGAGGATGTCGTAGACGTTCGCGCCGATGGTCGGCAGGACGTCCACGCCCTCCAGGTTGCGGGCGGCCAGGGCGAAGTTCGCGTCGACCGAAGCGCCGTCGATGATCAACACGCGCTTCCAGCCGAGTTCCGACTTCATCTTGGCGAGGTTGGCGGTCTTGGCCTCGGCCAGCGTGGCCGCGTCCAGGATCACCAGCTCACCCGCCTTGGCCTTGGCCGACAGCGCGTGCCGCAGCCCGAGGGCGCGGAACTTCTTCGGCAGGTCATGGGCGTGGCTGCGGGGCTGCGGGCCCTTGTAGACGCCGCCGTGACGGAAGATCGGGGCCTTCTTGGAACCGTGGCGTGCGCCGCCGGTGCCCTTCTGGCGGTAGATCTTCTTGGTCGAGTAGCTGACGTCCGACTTGCCCAGCGTCGAGTGGGTGCCGGCCTGGGCACGCGCCCGCTGCCAGCGCACCACGCGGTGCAGGATGTCGGCGCGCGGCTCGAGGCCGAACAGCGCTTCGTCCAGGTCGATGGAGCCGGCCTTCTTGCCGTCCAGCTTGATCACATCGAGTTTCATGCTTCACCCCCTTCGGCGGCTTCAACAGCCGGAGCGGCAGCCGAGCGGATCGCGGCGGGACGCGGGGCGTCCTTGGCTTCCGGCTTCTTCACGGCGTCCTTGATGGTGACCCAGCCGCCCTTCGACCCGGGGACAGCGCCCTTGATCATGATGAGACCACGGTCGGCGTCGGTACGGACGACCTGCAGGTTCTGCGTGGTCACGCGGACGGCGCCCATGTGGCCGGCCATCTTCTTGCCCTTGAACACCTTGCCGGGGTCCTGGCACTGGCCGGTCGAGCCGTGCGAACGGTGCGAAACCGACACACCGTGGCTGGCGCGAAGGCCGCCGAAGTTGTGACGCTTCATCGCACCGGCGAAGCCCTTACCGATCGAGGTGCCGGCGACGTCGACGAACTGGCCCGCGAGGTAGTGGTCGGCGGTGATTTCCGCGCCCACGTCGATCAGGCAGTCCGGCGAGACGCGGAATTCCGCGATCTTGCGCTTCGGCGCGACATTCGCCTTGGCGAAGTGGCCGCGCTGAGCAGCGGTGGTCCGCTTGGCCTTGGCCACGCCCGCACCCAGCTGGACGGCGGTGTAGCCATCCTTGTCAGCGGTGCGCTGTGCCACGACCTGAAGGCTGTCAAGCTGCAGGACCGTGACCGGAACCTGCTTGCCGTCTGCCAGGAACAGCCGGGTCATGCCCAGCTTCTTTGCGATAACTCCAGAGCGCATCTCTTGCCCTCCTTACACTTTGATCTCGACATCCACGCCAGCGGCGAGGTCGAGCTTCATCAGCGCGTCCACGGTCTGGGGGGTCGGATCAACGATGTCGAGCAGGCGCTTGTGCGTGCGGATTTCCCACTGGTCGCGCGATTTCTTGTCGATGTGCGGACCACGGAGAACCGTGAATTTCTCGATCTTGTTGGGCAGCGGAATGGGTCCGCGAACCTGGGCACCGGTACGCTTCGCGGTGTTCACGATTTCCTGGGTGCTGGCGTCCAGCACACGGTAATCGAACGCGCGGAGCCGGATGCGGATGGTCTGACCTTGCATCGGTTTTTTCCCTTTAGAACATCGGCCTGGGACACGCTGCCCCACCCGAGAGGTTCTGTTTCGTTATCGAAGGGCGGGCTGATACAACCCGCCCTTCAGAAGTGCAAGAGTGTTTAGGCGATGATTTTCGAGACGACGCCTGCGCCGACGGTGCGGCCGCCTTCACGGATGGCGAAGCGCAGCTTCTCTTCCATCGCGATG
>JBJTSJ010000040.1:0-3980 GCA_046076605.1 Tabrizicola sp. | reverse complement strand
CGACCTTGGGCGAAGCGCGACAGCGGCGTGACCAGCAGCCGCTCCTGGCCGAGCGCGGACCAATCCCGCTGCGCATCCTCGAGAAGCTTGTCGCTCTTCGAGATCCAGAGCGCCTTGCGTCGGCCTTGGGCCCAATTGTCGAGCAGGATTCCGGCTGACTGGCGGCCCTTGCCCGCACCGGTGCCATCGCCAAGGAAGAAGCCGCGGCGGAAGCGGACGGCGTCAGGGGCATCATCGGGGGCGGCAGAGACCATGTCGCCGGTCTCATCGAGGGTCCACGATCCGGCGAGATAGGCGCTATGGGCCTCGCCAGCATAGATCACGGTCTCAAGCTGCGCGTCGGACAGCAGGCCGTCGCGCAGGACGGCTGCGGGGAGTTTCGGGCGGTAGGAGGGTTTCGGGGGCGCAACGGACGCCATGGCCGCCGATTGCACAAGCTTGGTCGGGTGCGGTGCCGCCCCGGGGATGTCGATCGCCTGCAACCGGAAGGTCTCGTAGATCGCGTCAGAAAGGCGCGCGGTGTTGGCCTCCACAGTGGCATCGCGCAGCGCGTAGGCCAGATCTTCGGCCTCGATTTGTGCGCTGGACTGGTGGGTCTGGGCCGCAGGGGTCGCGCGCGATGTGCTGATGGCAGCGCGCGTGGCGCGGGCAGGATTTCCCGGGAAGGGGGAGGTGGGGCGATTTGCTGCCACCACGTCCGGGTGCAGCGCGAGGCGCGGGGGGACACAGGCTGAAATCTGCGAGAGCAAGGTGGCGACATCCGGCGATATCGGGCGCGTCAGATCGGCGGTGATGCCGCCCCGCTCACCGCCCCGGCATTTGTCGAAGACCGAGATCCGGGTCTCGAAGCTGGTGCCGTGCTTGGCGAAAGCAGCGCCCGACACAGCGCCGGTGAAGACCAGATGGGCGGACTCGGTGAGGCGGCTGAAGGTCTCGGACCAGGCGGCCGCGTCAGGCGCGAAGTTGGCCCCGGTGATGGCCACGAGCCGACCACCGGGCACGAGGCGCGCGAGCGCCGAGCGCAGATGGCGCGCTGTCGCCTCGGTAGTCCGACCATCGACATTAGCCACGGCCGAGAAGGGCGGGTTCATCAGGACGACGCTCGGGCGGACGCCCGTGTCCAGATGATCGTCGATTTGCGCGGCGTCGAAACTGGTGACGGGACGCCCCGGAAAGAGGAGGCGCAGAAGATCAGCGCGCGTATCGGCCAACTCGTTCAGCGCGAGACTGCCGCCCGCGATCTCGGCGAGGATCGCCAGAAGCCCGGTCCCGGCCGAAGGCTCGAGGACCAGGTCGCGCGGCGTGATCTGCGCCGCCGAGAGAGCCGCGATCCCCATCGGCAGCGGCGTCGAGAATTGATGGAAGCGCTCAATTTTCTCTGAGCGCCGGGTATGCGTGGGCAAGAGGCCCGCCACCTTGGCGAGGATCGGCAGCAGCGCGGCAGGCGAGCCGGCCCGGGCCAGGAGTGCACGGCCGAACTTTCGCAGGAAGAGGACCAGCGCCACCTCGCCCGCCTCATAGGCAAGCTTCCAGTCCCAGGCGCCATCGGCATCGGAGCCGCCGAAGGCGCGCTCCATCTCAAGGCGTAGACGCAGCGCGTCGATCTGGAAGCCTTGGGCGAGATCGGGCTGCAGCACTTCGGCGACAGTGAGGATCGCGGGGGCGCAACCACGAGATGGAACGGCAACGGGAGGCGCAACGGGTGCGAGATAGGTCATCGGGAAACTCCGGAATGAGGGACAGGTTCAGGCCCAGACACCCTCTCTCGGGCACCCTCAGGCCTGATCTTCCCCGGCACCCCTCGTCCTCTCGAACCGACGCGTCCCGGTTGCTTGGCTTGATTTTGTTCCTGTTATGTTCTATTTTAAAAGCCAAGCCAGTAAGGGAGTTTCCCGATGGACAGCACCACGCACACCCTGCCCGCGACGCCCAAGCAGATCGCTTATGCGCGGTCGCTCGCCCTGCGTAACCAGACCCTCCTGCCTTGGGAGGTTCAGCAGGACCGCCTGTCCCTGAGCGCCTGGATCGAGGCGCAGGCCCAGTTGAAGCCAGTGTCGGACATGGACCGGCTGCCGACCTCGAAGCAGGTGGCCTTCGCGGAGAAGCTCGCCCGGATCAAACGGCGCGCCGTTCCGGACGAATGCTTCCGCGACAAGGGGCTGATGTCGAAGTGGATCGACGGGAACAAATAGTCCCAGATCAGCGGGACCGCGTTTCCTTCAGAAGTCGATCCAGATGGTCTCGGTGATGTTCATGCTGGTCCGAGAGACTTGAATGCGCGTGATCTTGCCCTTGTGTGATTGAACTAGGATGTCGCCCACAGCGATGCCCAGAATGGTGCAGCACAGATCAGCTCGTTCGGCCTCGATCTCTTCACCCCAACGCTCCATCTCCTCTGACAAGCGCTCCCATGCCCTTCGGGCTTTCATCATCGGGTGATCTCCCCCGAACCAGATGCGATCCGCGATGGCGATCTGATCGTCCGGGATATCCCGCTCCAAGGCGTAGGTGCTGCGCTCCAACATCTCGTGCTCACGTTCAGCCTCGATCAGGGCCCGTAGACGGGGCCAATGCTGTCTGATCCGCACGCGACCGAGCGCTGGCGGGATCTCCACTTCCTTCAATGGCATCAGGTCGATCGGCATGATGTCACGCAAGGCGACCTTCTCGGTCTTGAAGGTTTCGGTGTCAGCGCCGCGGTAATGCGGTGCGGTCATGGTGCAATCTACCCAGAGTTCGGTAGGCGACACGCAGAGCTGACTGCTGGCTGTCGTGTAGTTTTCCGAAGAGTAGACATGATGCGCGGACCAGGCATGATCGAGCGTGACGAGCGGCATGACGACATGCGCAAGCTTCTGTTCGCGCACCAACATCGCCAGTTGGGCTATACGCTCCTGCAAATACGCCGTCAGTCGGATCAGGATGGACGGTTCTTTCCGGTCCTCATCGAAGCAGCGGTCGGCGCGGGGCAGAACAAGGACCTGTGGCTTTGCCACCGGAAGCATCTTGTCGACAAGACCCGCAAGGCTTTGCGTGACGCCATGGCTCAACGCGACATCGACATCGCCATTCTTGACCCAAGCGAGGTAACGGTTCTGGATGAGGAGCAGCAGCTGTGTGGCGATTTCGGGAGGCATATCCCTGATCTGGTTGGACACAACCTTTGTGGCCCCAAGGTCGCCACCCTTCGCCACGAACTCCAGAAGCGCCTGATCGACGAACTTACGCTGAATCGGCGACAGACTGACGGCGCCCGGACGCAGACGGGGTCGTGCGAGAACTTTCCGGCGTTCCTCGATTTCCTCGCGAAATGCCCGAAGCGGAGGACGCCGTGGCGCTTGACCTGCTTCTACGCGCGCCCAGTACCCGCGGGGTGGTTTCGGCACTTGAAGGCGCGCGCAAAGCTTGGCAACGGCAACGTCCGAGATGCCCATGTCACGCGCGACCTCCACGGTCGGCTTCTCCCAAATGAGCGCAAAAAGCTCCTCGCGCGATATGTCCATTCTCAATGTCCAGCGACCACAGACTTCTGTTCTCAATATGACTTTTGAAATCCACAGGCCATGACTTCGCTCTGCCTAAGGCAAGGCGCCGCACGAAGCGGATAACGACGTAGGCGGGAACACGTGGGAGTGTCGATCTAGGAAGATTTGGAAGCTGCGTTGGCCCTTCTGGCGATGTCAGCGCAGCGGTCCATCAAGTCGCCAAAGGGCTCTGGTGTTGTTGCAAGCAGGCCGTCCTCGGCCATCCGGCGGTAATCGTCAGCGAGAGCGTCGAGGGCTGCACCGCTTGGGGCCAGCTGGAGTTGACCACAGGTTGCGGCGCCGTAATCGATCCACGTGGCATCCGCCGCCTTCTCTGCAAAGAACATCGTCTTTTGCCGGGCGACAGCGGTCGCAAGCGCGCGATCTTCGATGGCCGCGGCGGCGATGCCCGCATCGTCCAACCGGGCGACATCATGCCAGTGGCGAGAAAAGCGA
>JBJTSJ010000039.1:0-3154 GCA_046076605.1 Tabrizicola sp. | reverse complement strand
GCCCGGCGACAGCGCCACCAACAAACTCCGCAAACTCGGCCTTGACCGCACCCAGATTGCGCTGGTGATGGAGTTCTCGCGCAGCGAACCCTTCACCCACCTCAAGAACCTGCCATCCCAGCCCAGCGGCCCGTGGCCCAGGTGGCGGTGAGGAGATAGCCGCCGGTTGGGGCCTCCCAATCCAGCATTTCTCCGGCGGCGAAGATGGTGGGGAGGGCCTTCAGTTCCAGGTCGGGGGTGAGGGCGTCCCAGGCGATGCCTCCGGCTACGCTGATGGCTTCGTCCAAAGGGCGTGGGCCTTGCAGGGGGATGGGCAGGTTCTTGAGGTGGGTGAAGGGTTCGCTGCGCGAGAACTCCATCACCAGCGCAATCTGGGTGCGGTCAAGGCCGAGTTTGCGGAGTTTGTTGGTGGCGCTGTCGCCGGGCTTCATTTTCGACAGGTGGCGGGTGATTTCCTCGGCGCTGAGGTCGGGGAAGAGGTCGACAGTGAGCGTATATGCGTCGCGTAAATACTTGTAGATACTGTAGATACCGCCACCTTCCAAGCCTTTGGCAGATATGACGAATTCTCCACGTTCGCGGTGCGGGCCTGCGATCAGGGCGGTGCCTTTGACGGGTTGGCCGAAGAACGGGGCCATGTGCGGTGACCAGTCGACACGGAAGCCGATGTTGGCGGGTTGCCAGTCGGTGATCTGAACGCCCTTTTCGCGCAGCCAGGGCGCCCAGGCGCCGTCGGAGCCGAGGCGGGACCAACTCGCGCCGCCGAGGGCGAGGATGGTGGCTTTGGGGGTGAGGGTCTGGGGGCCGGTGGGGGTGTCGAAGGTGAGGGCGGGGCCGTCAAAGCCGGTCCAGCGCCAGCGGGTGCGGATTTCTACGCCTTGGGTGGTGAGGCGGTTGAGCCACGCGCGCAGGAGGGGAGAGGCTTTCATCGCCACGGGGAAGACGCGGCCGGAGGAGCCTGTATATACGTCCTGGCCGAGGGCGCGGCACCAGTCTTGCACCTCGGCCGGGCCAAATTCCTCAAGGATTGGAGGGAGTTGCGGGGCGTCGTAGCGGGAGACGAAGGTCTCCCACGGTTCGTCCTTGGTGACGTTCAGGCCGGATTTCCCGGCCATCAGGAATTTGCGGGCGACGGTGGGTTTGGCTTCAACGACAAGGGTTTGCACGCCTGCTTTGGCCAGTTCCTCGGCGGCCATGAGGCCTGCGGGGCCCGCGCCGATGACGAGGGCCTCAGGTTCCGGCATTGCGCAATTCGACGACGCGGTGGGGGTAGGGCATGTCGATTCCGGCCTCTTTCAGCGCGTTCCATATCGCGAAGAGGACCGGGGAGCCGTACTTGTTCTTGCCGTCGTCGATCCCGGAAACCCAATACTCGACGGCGAAGTCGACGGAGGACTCACCGAAGCCGCGCAGTTCGCAGTCAGGGCCGTCGGGGGATTGCAGGACGAAGGGGAGTTTGGCTACAGCGCGCTCGATTATGTCGGGCACGAGGTTTATGTCGGTCTCGTAACTTACTGAAAACAGGGCCTCATATCGGTTGGCGCTGCCCTGGTCGGAGTAGTTGACGACGCGGGACGTGATGAAATGCTCGTTCGGGACGACGATCCATTTGCCGTCGAAGGTCTCCAGGATGCAGGCGCGGGCGGTCATCTTGACGATGGTGCCCTTCTCTCCGCCGTCGAGTTCGACGTAGTCGCCGACGGTGGTTTGCCCCTCCAGCAGCAGGATGATGCCGGAGACGAAGTTGGCGGCAATCTGTTGCAGGCCGAGGCCGATCCCGACGCCCAGCGCACCGCCGAGGACGGCGACGGCGGTGAGGTCGATGCCCATGATCGACATGAGGAGGAGGAAGGCTGCGCCGAATATGGCGACTTCGGAGGCCTTGATGGCGAGTTCGCGGGTGGCGGGGCGGAGGTCGGGTTGGGCCTTGATGTAGCCTGCGGACTGGCGATTGGACCAGCCGCCGAGCCAGAAGAGGAGGGAGCCTGCGATCAGGCCGCGGATCAGGGCGAGGGCGGTGAACTGGATGTTGCCGAGATTGACCTGGGCGGCGTCGAGCCTTGTCGTGACCTCGTCAAGGACCCCCAAGGCGTGGAGCGCCATGACCGGGAGGAGGACGTAGCGGCCCATCAGTTTCAGGAAGCCGGGGGGGAGGACCTGACGGACGAGGGCGAGGGCGGCGAGAAAGAGGAAGAGGCGTTTGCCGAAGGCGATGACTTCTCCGGTGCCAAAGGTGGCGCGGGTCAGGCCTTCGCCCGCGGCGGTGAGCGCGTAGGCGAGGAGAGGGAGGAGAAGCGGCAGGAAGAGGAGCGCGAAGCGGCGGAGGCGGGCGATGATGTGGGTCGCCTCGGGCTTTGGGGTGAGGGCGCGTTCGATGACCGGGGAGAGGCGGCGGGCGAGGAGGGTGGCGAGTATATACGCGGCGATGAGGAGGCCGAACTGCATCAGCGCGGCGGGCGAGGAGAGCCAGCCGAGGGCGGTGTCGGTCGCCTGTTGCAACCAGTCTTGCAGCCGGTCCACGGCTTACCTCCGGTTATGGGCGATCCGCCCGATGGTGTTCAGCAGGATCTGCGCGGCGAGGATCGCGGTGGTGCCGGTGTGGTCGTAGTCGGGGGCGACTTCCACGAGGTCGATGCCGATGATGTTGCCCTGTTTGGTCAGGCCGTCGATCAGTTCGAGGACCTCGTAGTAGAGGAACCCGCCGTGCGATGGGGTGCCGGTGCCGGGGGCGATGGAGGGGTCGAAGCCGTCGATGTCGATGGTCAGGTAGTAATCGACGCCCTTGGGGATGCGGGCGAGGGTGGCCTCGATGCCCAGTTTGCGGACCTGGCGGACGGAGAGGATGTCGTCGCCCATGTTGCGGGCGGCCTCGTACCCGTCCTTGGCTGTGGAGGAGACGTTGCGGATGCCAAGGGCGGTGATGCCCTTGACGTGGTCCTGTTCCGCCGCGCGGCGCATGGGGTTGCCGTGGCCGTGGCGGACTCCGTGGCGGACGTCGACGAAATCGAGGTGAGCGTCGATCTGGACGATGTGGAGCGGGCGGCCCGCGAAGGCGCGGATGCAGGGGATGTTGATGGAGTGGTCTCCGCCAAGCACCACGGGCACGGCCCCGGCGGCGAGGATGGCGCGGACGCCTTTCTCGATGTTGGCGTGG
>JBJTSJ010000038.1:0-2618 GCA_046076605.1 Tabrizicola sp. | reverse complement strand
GTCTGGGATGCGGTGTGGGCGGGTTCATAGGCGTCGTCGTGGGTGTGGATCGTCATCGGTTTCTTGCCTCCGGGCCTGTCTCATCCGCGCGACAACCCGCGCGGCCTTCATGGGCGTAGAGGCGCCGTCACGGGGGACGCCCCTTCACCCCGCCTTCGGGGCCGGAACGCATGTGGAGGAGGACGGGGGGCGGCTGATTTGTCTCGCGATGCAAAGGCGGCTCTGCCGCCGGCGGAAATCAGTCGCCCCCGTCCTTGAAGGGGCGGCACCTTTGACGGCCGCCTGCCCATCTCTTGAAGGCCGCGCGGGTGACGGGTGGATGAAATTGCCCGGGAAGAGGCAAGGCGACGATTCACAGCCATGACAGGGATCCGTGACCCCTGCCCCGCCATTCCGAACCGCCCCTTACGCGATGCAGCTCAGCCGAACAGGCGATGCCGATCCTCTGGCCCGATCTGCCCTGCCAGATGCTGACGCAGCACCGCCTTGCCGTATGCCCGGAGATCATCGTTGAAATCCCCAAGCCGCGGTTCCAGCACCCGAACGGCAATCCCAACCTCAGTGGCTCTGGCGCTCAACCTCTCTGCCGCGCGTTGCCCGGCCGGATCGCGGTCGATGGCGATGTAGAGGCGCTGCAAACCCACCGGCAGCAGGACAGCCCCAAGGTGACCCGACGAGAGCGCCGCCCAGACGGGAAGGCCCGGCACTGCCTCGACCAAGGACAGCATGGTCTCGATGCCTTCGCCGACCACGAGGATGTCATCATGCGGGGTCAGCATGACGGCATTGCCGAGGAGGTGACCCATGGCACGTCGCTGCGTCTCGACCCGCGCCTTTCCCTGTCCGTCAGGCGCAAGCCAAGTGCGATGCACGCCCTGCAGGGCCCCTGCCCCATCAGTGACCGCGGCGATCAGCGCCGGTCTGGGGATGCTCCGGGTCTGGCCCTCATCCCGATGCCAGCACTTCGGTTGGAAGCGCAGCGCAACCATCGTGCCGCCGTGGGTGAGGCCACGGGCGCGGAGGTAGGTGTCGGCAAGCGTGCCAGCGACCGGCACCGAGGCTGCAAACAGACGCGCCGCCGCCGCTGGTGTTCCACCGGGGGCCTTGGGCTTCTTCGGCACTGGCGTCTCCGGGAAGACCGGCTGCGGACGGCCCAGATGCGCTCGGGCCTCGGCCAGAAGATCGGGAAAGCGCGAGATCCCGGTCCGCTCGCGGATGATGTCGAGAAGATCGCCATGCAGACCGACCGCCGCATCCTGCCATTTGCCTCGCGCGCCTGGCCCGGACGTTGGCCCCGTCAGCCGCACGAAGAGCGACCGGCCGGGGTTGTTCTGCAGATCGCCCACGATCCAATAGGACCCTTCCCGCCGTCCGGCGGGAAGGTAAGCGCGACAGACGCTCTCTGCATTTTCCGCCAGAGCGCGGATCACATCTTCGGTCTCGGAATACATGGCTCAACAACCCCCGCGTACATGTAGTCCCGCCACAGGACAACGTGCAAGCAGACGATCCAGCACCGCAATGCCGCCCGAGTCCTTCGGGCAGAAGAGGCGCAGCTTCCAGCTGATGATCTCCGAAAAGAAGCCATCGGCCTTGAGCCGGTCTTTGGCGGCCTCAGTGAACCCAGACAGCTCGATCCGGTTCACGCCTATGACGCGGGACCGGTGCAACTCCATCCCCTCGGCCAGCCGCACGACGGTCTTGCCCTCCAGAACGAGAGCATGGACCTGCGCCGCCGTGAGCTTCGGAGCATCGGCGGCAAGTGTGGTCGCGACCCACGACGGCGAAACGCGGCGACCGATGATGCGCTGACCGTCATCGGTCTGCAGCCGGTAGACGCGGGTTTCGTCCTGGGGGAGCTGCTTCCAGATCGGCAGCAGAAGGCCCGCCACGATGTGCAGCTTGGACTCGCTGAACTCCGGCACCTCGGCCAGTTCCGCGGTCCAGGCGGCGCTGAAGGCCGCGCGGTCGGCCTCGAGCCAGTGGGTGTCTTCCATCACCTTGGCAGGCACGGTGCTGGTCTCCATCGGCCGGATCAGCCGCAAGCGGGGCTCGATAGTGCCGTCATCCAGCATCAGGCTGGTGGCGGGCACCTGCACCGCGGCGCGGCCTGAGCGGCTGTTGACCAGCAGGCGTGCCTTCGGGTCGTCGAGCCAGTCGAGCGCATCCGCGAGCGAGGTCGGCGTGTTGCGGCGCTTCTCCGCGATGGTCAGCAGCTGGGTTTCCGCGCCGGAACTAGGATGGGTGTAGATCACCCTCGCATCCGTGACGCAGAAGCTTTCAGCGCGCAGCGTCTCGAGCCCGAGGTCGTAGACCCCGGCGGCAATAGCCCCCTCGATCCGCGTATCGAGAAGCTCCTCGAAAGCTGAGAAGAGCACGGCCTGCATGTCAATCGTCAGAGCCAGCAGGCGATTGAGGAAAGTGGTGATCGGCGGCAGGTCGTCTTTCAGACCGTTTTCATCGGTCAGGCTGAGGCCGGTGGCATCCTCGAAGGCACCGAGCGAGCAGCCCGCCACATCGCCGCGATAGATGCGGCGATAGAGCTGGCGCAGGGCGTCGCGGGCATAGGGAGACTCCAGATTGTCCTCGGGCCGGAACAGCCCCTGCCCGCCGGTTTG
>JBJTSJ010000037.1:0-4770 GCA_046076605.1 Tabrizicola sp. | reverse complement strand
TCCGGTTTCCCCCGCATCGCAGACCTTGAGCGCGCCTACCTGAACGCCTCGGTCAGCCGCTACGACCTGGAACGCCGCCAGCGCGAGATCGACAACGGCCTTTTCCGCCGGTCGAGCTTTGATCTGTAGTCATGCCTGAAGCTCATGCCTGACGGGGCACGACCTTCCCCGGGTTCATGAGGTTCAAGGGGTCAAGCGCGGCCTTCACCGCGCCCATGACCTGCCAGGCTACCCCGTGCTCGGCCGCCATCAGGCCGAGCTTGCCGAAGCCCACGCCGTGTTCGCCGGTGATCGTGCCGCCAAGGCGGAGGGAGCGTTCGGCCATCCGCTGCGCCAGCGCCTTGGCCGTCGCGGCCTCGTCCGGGCGCGAGGGGTCCACCATCAGGATCGTGTGGAAATTGCCGTCGCCGACATGGCCCAGGATGGGCCCCGGGATGCCGGATGCGGCGATGTCGGCGCGGGTTTCCTCGACCGCCTGCGCCAGGGCCGAAATCGGCACGCAGACGTCGGTGACGATGGCCTTCGCCCCTGGTCGGGACGCCAGAATCGCGCGGTACGCCGAGTGGCGGGCGGCCCAGAGGTGGGTGCGGTCTTCCTGTTTCTCGGCCCAATCCAGGCCCTCGGCCCCGTGGTCCGCAGCCAAGGCGCGGAAACGAGTGACGTCCTCGGCAAGGCCCTCGGGGTGGCCGTGGAATTCCACAAGGAGCTGCGGGGCAGGGGGCAGGGTCAGGCGGGAATAGGCGTTGCAGGCGGCGACGGTGTCGGTGTCCAGAAACTCGATCCGGGCGGGGGTGAGGCCCATCTGCATCGTGGCGATGACGCAATCCACAGCGGCGCCAACCGAAGGGAAGGCGGCGACGCCGGTCATCACGGCCTCGGGCTGGCCGTGGAGTTTGAGGGTAAGCTCGGTGATGAGGCCGAGCGTGCCTTCGGAGCCGACGAAAAGCGCGGTCAGGTCGTAGCCGGCCGAGGATTTGGGCGCGCCGGTGCCGGTGTGGATGACCTCTCCGCTGGCCAGGACCACCGTAAGCCCCCGGACGTTGTCGCGCATGGTGCCGTAGCGGACGGCGGTGGTCCCGGAGGCGCGGGTGGCGGCCATCCCGCCGATGGACGCGTTCGCGCCGGGGTCGACGGGGAACATGAGGCCGGTGGTGCGAAGCTCCTGGTTCAGCGCCTCACGGGTGATGCCTGGTTGCACGCGGACAAGGCGGTCTTCGGGGCGGATCTCCAGCACGGCGGCCATGTCGCGGAAGTTGACGACCACTCCACCCGCGACGGCCAAAGCGTGACCTTCCAGCGACGTGCCCGCGCCCCAGCCGATCAGGGGGACGCGGTGGGCGGTGGACCAGCGGGCGAGGGCGGCGACTTCGGCGGTGGAGCGGGGGAAGACCACGGCGTCGGGCAGACCGGCGGAGACGAGGCTTTCGCTTTGCGCATGTTCGGCAAGGACGGGGGCGGCGACGGAGAGCCGGTCGCCGGAGATCGCGCGGAGGGCAGAGAGGGCGGGCTCAGGAAGCATTTCCGCAGCCTAGCGGCTTTGCGGGGCGGCACAAGCTCTGGCCCTTTTCCGCGCAACCGGCTATCAGGCGGCCATCCCACAAAGGAGTCGCCCCGATGAAAGCCGCTGTCGTCACCTTCCCGGGTTCGAACTGCGACCGCGACCTGGCCGTGGCCTTCGAAGGTGCGGGGTTCGAGGTGGCGCGGGTCTGGCACAAGGACACGGACCTGCCTGCGGGCGTGGACGTGGTGGGGGTGCCCGGGGGCTTCAGCTTTGGCGACTACCTGCGTTGCGGGGCCATTGCGGCGCAGTCGCCGATTTCGGCGGCGGTGCGGGCGCATGCCGAGCGGGGCGGCTATGTGCTGGGCATCTGTAACGGGTTCCAGGTCATCACCGAGATGGGCCTGCTGCCGGGCGTGCTGATGCGGAATGCAACGCTGAAGTTCGTCTGCCGGACCGTGGGCCTGAAGGTCGCGACTGTGCAGTCGGACTTTACCAGCGCCTACCGCAAGGGGCAGGAGATCAAGGTGCCGATCGCGCACCACGACGGCAACTATACCATTGACGCCGAGGGGCTGGCGCGGCTGCAGGGCGAGGACAGGATCGCCTTCACCTATGCGCAGAACCCCAACGGCAGCATGGGCGACATCGCGGGCGTGCTGTCGGAAAACCGCCGCGTGCTGGGGATGATGCCGCATCCGGAACGCGCGACCGAAGCGGCTTTGGGCAGTACGGATGGCAAGGGCATCTTCCATTCGCTGATGCGCGGGATGGCGCTGGCCTGAGCCGCATCGGCTTGAGGCCACATCTGGCGGGGCCTACTCTGGCCGCATGACCGCAACCGACACCAGTTCGATTTCCGCCGCCGCGCCGGGCCTGCCCTGGCGTGCCAAGCTGGCTGTCGTGCTGCTGGTGCTTTTGGCGGTGGTGGTGGTTCTGGTGTCGAACCGGCTTTTGACCGACCGCTACACGGCGGATACGCGCAGCCGGGCTGACGTGCGTTTGGCGCTGTACACCGGGAACCTTATGGCCGAGTTGCAGCGGACCTCGGTCGTGCCGCTGCTCTTGGCCAATGACCCAGACCTGGTGTCGGCGCTGAAAAGCGGGAACTTTTCGGGCACCTCGGCCAAGCTGATCAAGCTGCAGGGCGAGTTGGGCGTGGCGTCGATCCGACTGGTGGATGGGGACGGGCGCGTGGTTGGGGCGACCAACCGCAACCTTCTGGGGACGAGCCACCGGAATGCCACCTATTTCGTCGAGGCGCAGCGGTCGAAGGACACGATCTTTTCGCCGGTGCGGCGGGATACGGGCGGGTTTGACTTCCTGTATTCGCGCAAGGTGATCGACGGGGCCACGACGCTGGGCGTGATCCTCGTCTCGGTCGACCTGGTGAAGTACGAACGCGCCTGGGCGGGCCTGCAGGACGCGATCATGGTGACCGATAGCGAGGGCACGGTGATGCTGGCGACCGAGCCGCGCTGGCGGGGTCTGCCTGCCGCCGAGGCACTTGCACTGCGCGACCCGCCCTCGGCGATCTCGCGGGCGCTGCAGGCGACGGCGGAATGGACGCAGGACCCGCCCGACGCCTATGTGCGGGGCGAGGCGGTGATGCGGACCGAGGCGCGGGTGCCGTTCCGCGGCTGGAAGATCGCGACCTTCACGGCCTACCGGTCGGTGCGCGACCAGGTGAACGGGATCCTTGCGCTGGAGATCATGGGCTTTGCCATCCTGATGGCCTTCACCTTCTATCTCTTGTCCCGGCGCGCCTGGTCGCGGTCCCTGTCCTATCAGCGGGAATCAGCGGAACTGCGGCTGTTGAACGCGCGGCTGCAGCGGGCGATTGCCGAACGCGAGAAGGTGAAGAAGGACCTGGAGGTTGCCGAGCTGACCTTGGCCCAGTCGTCGAAGCTGGCGGCTTTGGGCGAGATGTCGGCGGCGGTGAGCCACGAGCTGAACCAGCCTTTGGCGGCGATGAAGACTTACCTCGCGGGCGCGCGGCTGTTGTTGCAAAGGAAGCGGCTGGACGAGGCGTTGTCGTCGTTCCAGCGGGTCGACGACCTGATCGAACGGATGGGCGCGATCACTCGGCAGTTGAAGTCTTACGCGAGGAAGGGCGGCGAAGCCTTTGAAGAGGTTGATCTTCGGGCCTGCGTCTCCTCGGCACTCGCGATGATGGAGCCGCAGCTGAAGGCGCGGGTCGTCAAGATCAGCCGGGGCATGCCGCGGCAGGCGGTGATGGTGATGGCCGACCGGTTGCGGCTGGAGCAGGTGATCATCAACCTCCTGCGCAATGCGCTGGACGCGACCAAGGATATGAAGGACCCGCAGATCGACATCCTGTTGTCGGCGGGCGAAACCGCGACCCTGACGGTGCGCGACAATGGCCACGGGATCACCGATCTCGAAAACCTGTTCGAACCTTTCTACACGACGAAAAAGCCGGGAGAGGGCGTGGGGCTGGGCCTTGCGATTTCGTCCGGCATCGTCACCGATCTGGGCGGTCGTCTGACCGCGCGGAACGGGGATGGGGGCGGAGCGGTGTTCGAGATGCAACTGCCGATCCTGGGCAGCAAAGTGGAAGCAGCAGAATGAAGAGGTCCCAATGGCCCGCGCAATGAAAGTGGCGATCGTCGATGACGAGGCCGACATGCGGCAGTCGATCAGCCAGTGGCTGGCGCTGTCGGGGTTCGACACCGAAACCTATGCCAGCGCCGAGGACGCGCTTAAGGTCATCGGGCCGGATTTCCAGGGCGTGGTGGTCAGCGACATCAAGATGCCGGGGATGGATGGGATGTCGTTCCTCAAGCGGTTGATGGGGCAGGACAGTGGGTTGCCGGTCATCATGATCACCGGGCATGGCGATGTTCCGATGGCGGTCGAGGCGATGCGGGTGGGCGCGTTCGATTTCCTGGAGAAACCGTTCAACCCCGACCGGATGACCGAACTTGCCAAGCGCGCGACCCAGGCGCGGCGGATGACGCTGGACAACCGGGCGCTGCGCAAAGAGCTGTCGGATGGGTCCACCATCATGAAGAAGCTGATCGGGTCGTCTCCGGCGATGGAGCGGCTGCGCGAGGATATCCTGGACCTCGGCCAAGCGGACAGCCATGTGCTGATCGATGGCGAGACGGGGACGGGGAAGACCTTGGTGGCGCATGCCCTACATGCGGTGGGGCCGCGGGCGTCGAAGAAGTTCGTGGCGATCTCTTGCGCGGCGTGGAGCGAGGACAAGCTGGCGGCGCGCCTCTTCGGGCCGGGTGAGGATGGGACGC
>JBJTSJ010000036.1:0-4578 GCA_046076605.1 Tabrizicola sp. | reverse complement strand
CACTCGATAGCCGACCAAGAGAAATTCGCTCAAGACGGCGCTCACCGTAGGCTTACCCTGGTGAAGGCCGTCTGCGCAAACATCACCACGTCCGCCGCCTGTCAGAACCCCGCGCGCTTCGCGCGCCGGAACCGCTCCAGGTCGATGAACCGCGCCTCCGCGCCGTCCCAGCACACATCCCTGACCGCCGGCCGCCCATGCGCCATCTCGGCCCAATGGAGCCGCCCCAGGGCCTGCCCCGCCGCCGCGAACGCCCGCAGCTTCTCCGCCTCGCCCCGCCCTGGATCGGCCACCACCATCGGCAGCACCGGCCCCGCATCTGGCATCAGCACCCAGTCCGGCCCCTCGGCCGCGACGCCCGCCACCGGCAACCCCGCCGCCGCCAGCACCCGCAAGCCCTCACGCTCTGCCGCAAAGGCGCGGCCCGGATCGCCCTTCTGCAACCGCAGCCGCCCCGACAACCGCTCGACCCGCTTCAACCAGAACCGCCGCCCGTCGGCCAGGTCCAGCCGCCGCACCCGCGTCGGCGGCTCGGCCAGCGCGCGGTGCAGGCTCTCGTCAAGATCTGGGTCGGACACCGGGCACTCCGCAAAGGGTCAGCGCCCGTTTAACGCCCGCATGACAGATTTGCAAAACCCTGGCCCGCCGACCCGTCAGGCCACCCGGCGCTCGCCCGGGGCGAAGACGCTCAGCTTCAGCCACTGCTGCATCGCGCGCCCGATCGCGGGGTCGCCGTCGATCTGCACCCGGCCCGCACGGATCTCGGCATCCAGCCGCGACAGGCCCATCCAGACCGAGGTCATCACCCGCAGGGAACTGGTCACCATCAGGTCGATATCGAACCCAGGGTCGGTGTAGCACAGGTCGACATCCTGCGATTCGACGACCAGCCAGTAGTTGCGATGGGTCGGCGCCAGCTCGGGATACTGAAACTGTATCGTGCAGCGCCGCGGCGGCAGCGGATCGGTGCTGAGGTTGCGGCGCATGTCCCACATCAGAAGCGTCGGATCCAGATTGCGCAGCGACAGCCGGGATTCGACCCAACGCTGCCCCCAGAACCCGATGCCCAGCACGATCGGCCGCAGCTCCTCTCCCGCCTCGGTCAGCTGGTATTCATGCGCGCCCCCCGCCGTCGGAACCGAGCGGACAACCCCCCCAAGCTCCAGCTCTTTCAGGCGCTTCGACAACAGCGTCGGCGACATCCTCGGCAGTCCGCGCCGCAGGTCGTTGAAGCGGGTCGATCCGCACAAAAGCTCGCGCAACAGCACGATGGTCCAGCGCGAACACAGGATTTCGGCGGCCATCGAGACCGGGCAGAACTGGCCGTAGCCTGAAGGTTCGGACATGGCAGTCTCCTTCCAATGAAGGGCAAGGGTACCACCCGCCAAACCCGCGACCTAGTACAGTTCGTGGACTGGCCGGAACCGGCGGGAAGGCAAACAATGGCGGCATTCACCGAAAAGGAGTGCTCCCATGACTTTGACAGCAGAAATCCGGGCGACCGAGACCCGGGATGCCGTAACGACTGCCGAAGATTTGTCGGAAAGAATCGCCGCCGGGGCCGAACGCGCGGATGCCGAAGACCGCTTCGTGGCGGAAAACTACGCGCTTCTGAAGGACGCAGGCCTGGTCGAGGCCGGGGTCCCGCAGGAACTTGGCGGCGGCGGCGCGGATGTGCGGGACCTCTCCACCATGCTGCGCGTCCTCGGTCGGTCCTGCGGCTCGACCGCGCTCGCCTTCGCGATGCACACCCACCAGGTCGCCATCCCCGCCTGGCGCTGGCGCCACCAGAAGGTCGCGGCGGTAGAGCCGCTCTTGAAACGCATTGCCGCCGAACGGATCGTGCTTCTCTCCAGCGGCGGGTCGGACTGGATCAACGGCTCGGGCGTCGCCCGCCGGGTCGACGGCGGTTTCCGCGTCTCGGGCCGCAAGATCTTCACCCCGGGCGCCCAGGCGGGCGATGTCTTCATGACCGGCGCGGTCCTGGAGGAAGACGGCGAACGCTACGTCCTCCACTTCGGCGCATCCATGAAGGCGGCCGAGGTGCGCATCCTCGACACCTGGCATACGCTTGGGATGCGGGGCACCGGCTCGCATGACGTCGTGCTGGACGACCTCTTCGTGCCCGAGGCCAGCGTCGCGCTGAAGCGGAAGGCGGGCGAATGGCATCCCCTGTTCCACACCATCGCGACCATCGCCTTCCCGCTGATCTACGCGGCCTATCTCGGCGTCGCCGACAGCGCCGCGCGGATCGCGCTCGACATGGCGACGGAACGGCCCGTCACCCATGACATGCGGGCGCTGGCCGGGCGCATGATGACCGAACTGCGCGGGGCCGAGATGGCGCACGCCTCGATGCTCGCCGCGGTCGACCTCAACGCGCCGTCGGCCGAAACCGTCAACGATGTGATGAAGGGCAAGGTCCTCGGCGCCGACCACATGATCCGCGCGGTGGAACTGGCGATGGAACTGGCCAGCGGCGCGGGCTTCTACCGCTCGGCAGGGTTGGAGCGGCGCTTCCGCGACATCCAGGGCGCGCGCTACCATGCGATGCAGCGTGGCCCGCAGGCGCAATACGCGGGCGCACTGGCCCTTGGGGAATCGGTCGCCAAGGTGTTCTGACGCCAAAGGGCGGGGACGTCGCGCCCCGCCCTTACGCCTGACTGCGCAACAAAAGCCCGACCCCCAGCACGATCACCGCCATCCCCAAGACCTGGCGCCCCGTCACCCGCTGCCCGAAGACCACCCGAGACACCCCCGCCGCCAGGATCACCTCGACCAGCGCCAGCGTCCGCACATTGGCCGCCGAGGTCAGCGAAAACCCGATGAACCAGAATTGTGAGGCGAAGGCCCCCAGAAACCCCGCCGCCAGGGACGCCCGCCAGACCCGGAACGATGCCCACAGCGCCTCCTGGTCAAAGACAAGCAGCCAGACCAGCAGCATTCCCGTCTGCATCGCCAGGCTCACCACCAGGACAGTGCTCGCCCGGATCAGGAAGCTCCCCTCTTCCAGCCCCAATATACCGCCGCGAAACCCGATCGCCGCCAGCCCGAACAGGAACCCAGCCAGCAACCCCGTCGCCACCGGCCCTGGTCCGCCCAGCAGCCCCGCCCCCGGCTTCACCGACAGGATCACCACCCCCGCCGTGGCCACCACCACCGCCACCAGCTTCGCCAAGGTCAGCGGGTCCCCGATCACCACCACGGCGACCAGTGCCACGATCACCGGCTCGGTCTTGATCCAGGCCGTCGTCACCGCAAAGGACTGCGACTTCATCGTCACCAGCATCAACGCCGTCGCCGCGACCTGAGCCACCGCGCCCAGCGCCGTATACCCCAGGCTGCCCGCCGTCAGCGCGGGCACCGCCTCGCCGGTCCACCAGACCGCAATCCCCAGGAACAGCACCGCAAAGGGCAGCCCGAACAGGAACCGCACCTGCGTCGCGCCCAGCGTCCCGATGGCCTTCGTCAACCCCGACTGCGCCGCATTCCGGGCCGTCTGCGCCGCCGCCGCGATCAGCGTGGCGATGACCCAACCCATCCGCTCAACCGCCGCCCGGCGTCCCGCGAATGGTATCGATCATCAGCTGCACATTGTCCGGACTCGCGTCCGGCGTGATCCCGTGCCCGAGGTTGAAGATATGCGGCCCCTTGGAAAACGCCTTCACCACATGCTGGGTCGCCGCGATCAGCGCCTGCCCGCCCGTCACCATATGCTCGGGCGCCAGGTTCCCCTGCACGCAGCCGTCGATCTGCACATTGGCCGCCGCCCATTCCGGGCTGACCGAGTTATCGATGGCCACGCAATCCGCCCCGGTCCGATGCGCGAACCCGATATAGCCTTGGCCCCCCTCACGCGGGAAGGCGATGACCGGCACCCCCGGATGCCGTGCCTTCAGGGCCGCGATGATCTTCGCCGCCGGGGCCTCGGCGAAGTCCTTGAAATCCTGACCCTTCAGCGACCCGGCCCAGCTGTCGAACAGCTTGACCACTTCCGCCCCCGCCTCGATCTGCTTGGACAGATATTCCACCGTCGCGTCCGAGATCTTGTCGATCAGCGCCTGGAACGTCGCCCGGTCGCTGGCCTTCAAGGCATGCGCCGCGCCTTGGTCCTTCGACCCGCGCCCCGCGATCATATAGGTCGCCACCGTCCAGGGCGCGCCCGCGAAGCCGATCAGCGTCGTCTCCTTGGGCAGTTCCCGCGCCAGGATCCGCACAGTCTCATACACGGGCGAAAGCGTCTCATGGATCGCCTCCACCGGCTTCAGGTTCGCCACCTGCCCGGGCGTATCCGTCGTCTCCATCCGGGGGCCTTCCCCGGTCTCGAACCACAGCTTCGGCCCCAGCGCCTGCGGGAGCAGCAGGATATCCGCAAACAGGATCGCCGCATCGAACCCATAGCGGCGGATCGGCTGCAGCGTCACCTCCGCCGCCAGATCCGGCGTATAGCACAGCGACAGGAAATCCCCCGCCTTCGCCCGCGTCTCGCGGTATTCCGGCAGGTACCGCCCCGCCTGTCGCATCATCCAGATCGGCGGGGTCGGCAGAACCTCGCCCTTCAGGGCGCGCAGGATCGTC
>JBJTSJ010000035.1:0-4492 GCA_046076605.1 Tabrizicola sp. | reverse complement strand
CATCCGTCCAGTCGCGCAGCGTCGTTTCCAGATAGTCCTGGATCACCGGCGCGCCGTGCATCACCTCGGACGCCCAGACCTTCGACCCATAGGGATGCGTCCGGCTGATGTCCATCTTGGCGTCGATATAGGCACCGATCCCTTCGACCGGCCCCGGAGCGTTATCGAAGCTTGAGGCCGCATCCAGCCAGATTTCGAAAATCTGCTGCACCACGCGGCGGTAAAGGTCTTCCTTGGTGGCAAAATAGTAGTGCAGGTTCGCCTTCGGAAGCCCCGCCATATCGGCGATCAGCTGCATCGTCGCCCCCCCGAAGCCAGCCTCGGCAAAGACCTTCTCGGCGGCCTCCAGAATGGCCCGCTCATTCTCGCGCCGGATATCCGTGCGACGGCCGGGCTTCAGGCGGGAAATCTGCGCGTCGCTGCTCATCCGTTCAGGTACGTCATGTCCGGGTCGTCGGGCTGCTGCATAGTTTGACCCTATGGTCAGGTTTCGATTCGCCGCAAGGGGGCGCTTGCCTTGCGTTTGGCCGAAAGGGCGGCGGCGGCGGAGGCAAGCTTTTCAGCCAAACGTGCCAGGTCGGACAGCTCACCCTCGGACCAATCTGCGAAAAGGGTCAGCGCCAGTCGGGTTCGTTCGGCATCAATAAGGTCGGTCATCGCCTTTCCTTTGGGGCTGATCACCGCTTCTCGCAGGCGGCGATCAAGGGCGCTGCCCTGACGGGCGATCAGACCAAGCTCTGCCAGTTTGGCGACCTGCCTGCTGACCGTGGTGTGGTCGCGCCCGACAAGGTCGGCAAGGTCGACAACGCCGATTGGCCCTTGACGCTCGATCCTGACAAGAAGGGGGAACAGGGCGCGGTCCAGCGGCAGGCCTGCAGCTTGCAGGATCGCTTCGTCCTGCTGGGGATTGTTCATGAGGCCAGTAATGACCAGTAGGGCCCGGTGGAGGGCGGGGATGGTCTGCAGGATGTGTGTATTTTGCACGTTGTTTTCGCCAAGGTTTGCGAGTATACGTGCAAAATACACACAAGCAGGGACCGATCCAATGGAATTCAACACGGATGTGCTGATTGCCGGGGCGGGCCCCGCGGGCCTGGCCCTGGCCATCGACCTGACGCGCCGGGGCATTGCCACCCGGATCATTGAGCGCAACGCCGCCGGCTTCCCGGGCTCACGCGCCAAGGGTCTGCAACCCCGGACGCTGGAGGTGCTGGAGGATCTGGGCGCCCTTGCCCCTGTTCTTGCCGAGGGCTCCTCGTACCCAAAGCTTGGCATCCATCTTGGGCCAATCACGATCCCCAAGCGGATGATCACCCCTGCCAGCCCCGATCCCGGAACGCCCTATCGTGAGACATGGCTTCTGCCGCAGTTCCGGACCGATGCCATCCTGTTGGCGCGGTTGCAGGACCTGGGGGGCAGGGTAGAGTTCGGCTGCGAACTGATGGGCTTTGCGCAGGACGCCGAGGGGGTGACGGCGACGGTCGGGCAGGCGGGGGGAGAGACGCGCATCCGGGCGCGTTATCTTGTGGGGGCGGATGGTGGGGCGAGTGGGGTGCGCAAGGGGCTGGGGATTGCCTTTGAGGGCAAGACCGATGCCGAAGACCGCATGATCATCCTCGATTGCCGTATCGAGGGGTTGAGCCGCGACCGCTGGCACATCTGGCCCTGGTGGGGCGGGCGTTTTGCCGGGGCCTGCCCCTTGCCGGGGGGCGATCTGTTCCAGGTGATGATCCGCCTTCAGAAGGGCGAGGAGCCGGATCTGGCAGACGAAGCGCTGAACCTGCGCTTTCAGAAGCAGACGGGCACAAGGCTGCGCCTGACGCAGATCCAGTGGAAAAGCATCTTCCGCCCCAATATCCGCCTGGCCAGCCAGTACCGCCAGGGGCGCGGCATCCTGATTGGCGATGCGGCCCATGTCCATACGCCGATGGGCGGGCAGGGGCTGAATACCGGGGTGCAGGACGCCAATAACCTGGGCTGGAAACTGGGTCAGGTCCTGGCGGGCGCGCCAGAAGCCCTTCTGAACACTTATGAGGCCGAACGCCGCCCGATTGCCGCGCGCGTCCTCGGGCTTTCGACCGAGAAATACGAGGCACTGGACAAGTTTGGCGCGGCCGCGTTGAAGCGGGGAGAGGACGAGCGGCAGCTGTCGATCAGTTATGCTCTTGGCCCGCTGGCAGGGGAGGGGCAGAGCCCTGTTTCGGCTCTGGCTGCGGGTGACCGCGCGCCGGATGCGCTGCTCGCTAAGGGCGAGCTGGGGGAGGCGCGGCTTTTCGATCTGCTTGCTGGTCCGGACTTTGCCCTTGTGGCCTATGGATCGGCGGCGATCCAGGCGATGGGCGTCCTCGCCTGGCCGAACCGGGGGGCCGGACTGCGCCGGATTGCGGTGGCAGGCGAGGGAGAGCTGGCCGGTGAGTTCCGCGACCATCTGGGGCAGTTGAGCCAGGGGTATGGGCTTACGGAAAGTGCGTTGATCCTGATCCGGCCTGATGGCCATATCGGACGGATCGCCCGCGCCAGCGAGGTTGCCGCCATCGCGGAATATTCAGCGCGGGTCGCGCCCTGATCCGCTCCGGGGCGCTGGCACCGAAACCAGAAATCAGTTGACCGCTTGGTCAGGTTCTGTAGCCTTCACCTTGACCATATGGTCAGGAAGTGAGTCGCGGGCCAAGGGGCAGCATAGTCCCATGCGACCAGGGAGCGATAGAATGACGACCACCGGGGACAACCTGCGGATCAACCCTGCGCGGCTGTGGGACAGCCTTGAGGAGATGGCGCTGATCGGCCCCGGTATCGCGGGTGGCTGCAACCGGCAGACCCTGACCGACGCGGATTCCGAAGGCCGCCACCTCTTCCAGCGCTGGTGTCAGGCGGCGGGGATGTCGATGGGCGTCGACACGATGGGCAACATGTTCGCCACGCGGGCCGGGACGGACCCTTCGGCGCTGCCGGTCTACATGGGAAGTCACCTCGACACCCAGCCGACGGGCGGGAAATATGACGGCGTCCTGGGCGTCCTTGGCGCGCTGGAGGTGGTCCGCACGCTGAACGACATGGGCGTCAAGACCAAGCACCCGATCGTGGTGACGAACTGGACCAACGAGGAAGGCGCGCGGTTTGCGCCGGCCATGCTGGCGTCGGGCGTCTTCGCGGGGATCCATACCGAGGAATATGCCAAAAGCCGCAAGGACCTGGACGGCAAGGTCTTCGGCGAAGAGCTTCAGCGCATCGGCTGGGTCGGCGACGAAAAGGTCGGCGCCCGCAAGATGCACGCGATGCTGGAACTCCACATCGAACAGGGCCCGATCCTGGAGGCCGAGGGCAAGGACATCGGCGTTGTCACCCACGGCCAGGGCCTCTGGTGGCTGGAGATCACGCTGACGGGCAAGGACGCCCATACCGGATCGACCCCCATGAACATGCGGGTGAACGCGGGCCTCGGCATGACGCGGATCACCGAACGTGTCCACCAGATCGCGATGAGCCACCAGCCGAACGCTGTGGGTGCGGTGGGGCAGGTGAAGGTCTTCCCGAACTCGCGCAATGTGATCCCGGGGAAGGTCGTGTTCACCGTTGATATCCGCTCGCCCGAACAGGCCAAGCTGGACGCGATGAAGGCCGAAGTCATCCGCGCCGCCCATGCGGTGGCGAAGGAACTGGGGCTGGGGTGTGAGATCGAGGACGTGGGCCACTTCGACCCCGTCACCTTCGACCCCGGACTTGTGAAGATCGTCCGCCAATCCGCTGAAAAGCTGGGCTATTCCCACATGGACATCGTCTCGGGCGCCGGCCACGACGCCTGCTGGATCAACCGCGTCGCCCCCACGGTGATGGTGATGTGCCCTTGTGTGGACGGGTTGTCCCACAACGAGGCGGAGGAGATTTCTCCCGAGTGGGCCGCAGCGGGGACGGATGTGCTGCTGCACGCCGTGCTTGAGGTGGCGGAGGTGGTGGGGTGAACTCCAACAGGATACCCGTCCCGGGCCCGACCCGGGACCTCCATCTCCAAAGGGCGCAAACGCCTGTTGGTCCGGGGCTTGGTTTACCTTCGTTTAACCATAGTGCGGCAGTCTCCGCGCATGGCGCACTTCGTCTACATCATGGCATCCCGTCCGGGCGGCGCCATCTACATCGGCCGCACTGGAAATCTTTCGACACGGGTCGAGGCGCATCGGGTCGGAGCATCGGTTCATACGGCGAAGTACAAGATCCGCACGCTGGTCTGGTTCGAGCGCCACGACGACTTTGCCATCAGCCTGCAGCGCGAACGTGCGATCAAGCGCTGGCCGCGCGCCTGGAAGAACGCGTTGATCGCCGAGCGAAATCCAAACTGGCAGGACATCACCGGCCATATCCCGGTCTAGGACTGGCAATCGTCAGCACCAGGACCAACTGGAGGTCCCGGGTCAGGCCCGGGACGGGTATTCCTTTTTCGAAATGGAGCCGCACATGACCACCATCATCAAGAACGGCACCGTAGTCACCGCCGACC
>JBJTSJ010000034.1:0-2948 GCA_046076605.1 Tabrizicola sp. | reverse complement strand
CATTCATTTCTTGCCCCCACCCAGGATCCGCACCGTCCGCCACCGCTCGATCAGCGTCACCACGCCGAAGGGCAGCCCGGCGGCTTGCGCGCCATCGTCATGCCGATGCTCGTAGAACTCGCCGGCCAGCAGCAGGACGGCCTGGCGCAGGTCCACCGGGATGTCGGTCCAGGCCGGGCCGAAACCGGCGTCGAACACCACTTTCGCCGCCCCATCGGTTGGAATGGTGGGAAGCGAGGTCCCCTTCCCGGCCAGCCGGGGCCGGTGCAGGTCCTTGACCAGGCGGTAAGCCGTCGCGGGCACCACCACTTCTGCCCCTGCCGCATCGACCAGGGTCACGCTGACCAGACTTTCGACCGGCGAGACCGGCAGCGCCTGCTCGTCGTCACGCCAGCATTCCAGCACCCAAAGAAACCGACGCTGGAACAGCATCTTGCCAATTCTGCCCTCGATTGCTGCCATGGCGGCACGAAGCGAGGTTTCGATCAAACCATCCTGTAGCCCGTCATCGGCAAATCCGCTGCCCAGACGCAGGTGGTCCTTCATTTCTTCCACCGGCAGGGCCACCGTCGGCACTGGGGTCACTTCGGTCAACATCATGGTCAGCTCTCCGCCCGGACACCGGGCCTGATGGGATATTGCAGGCACGGGGAACGGTCCGGCCCCGCGATGGGGACCGGGCCGCCTTGCGTCTTAGACAGACACGCGCAGCAGCTTGATCGCCGCAAAGTCCGTCACGTCGCCGCCCACGCGCTTGCTCGCGTAGAACAGGACGTTCGGCTTGGCCGAGAACGGGTCACGCAGGATCCGCAGGTCGGGGCGTTCCGCGATGGTGTAGCCGGCCCGGAAATCACCGAACGCGATCGGGAAAGCGTTCGCCGCGATGTCGGGCATGTCCTCGCTGATCAGGACGCGGTAGCCCATCAGACGGGCAGGCTCGCCCTCCTGCAGGCCATCGACCCACAGGAAACGCCCGGTCGAGTCCTTCAGACGCCGCACCGCAGCCGTGGTGCGCGAGTTCATCAGGAACGTGCCGTTGGCCCGGTAGTCGGCGCCCAGCGCATAGACCAGGTTGATCAGGCAGTCCGCCGGGTTGGTGGTGGCAAAGTCCGCCGCCGCGCCGGTAGTGACAAAGCCCAGGTTGCCCCAGGTCCAGGACGCGTTCGCGACCTTCGGCGGCAGCAGGATGCCCTTCGGCTTGTCCACGCCGTCGCCGTTGATGAAGGCCGCAGCCTCGGCGCGGATGAAGCGGGTGGCGATCTTCTCGGCCAGCCAGCCCTCGACGTCGAACGCGCTGTCGTCCAGGATGCGCTGGCTTGCCTTGGGCATCGCGGCCAGCTCATGCAGGCGGATCGAGATGCGCTCCAGGATCGGGGTCGCGGTCTCGGTCGTCGCCGGGGTTTCCTGCGCCCAGCCCGAGCCCACTTCGCTCCGGTCGATCAGCACGTCGTACGAGATCGCGTCAACCTGCACGACGTTTGCCACCGACCGCAGGGTCGAGGTCGACAGCAGCATCGACCGGATCCGGTCGGCGGTCTGCGGGTCAACCAGGACGCCACCGTCCGCCAGAACGCCGATCTGCAGGGCCTTGCTCTCCAGGCCACGCAGACCGTCGTCATCGCCGGTGCGCACATAGGCGTTGAACGCCTTGCGGTGCGGTGCCTCGACCTCGGCCTGGGCCGAAAGGGCCGGGCGACCATAGCTCATCGTCTTTGCATTCAACATGGTCAGTCGCTCTTCCTGATGTTTCAGAGTGGATTTCACTTCGTCCTGAAAGGCGGTGAACTCTTTCAGGAACCCGGTCATGGCGGCCTTCGCCTCCGCAGCCGGGGATTGGACCGGAGATGCACCTTCCCCGGCCCGAGACTTGCTCTCGGTCATCGTCATCCTTCCTTTCGCTCGTGTTCGGACGCCGCGCTAAAGCCCGGCCAAACTGCGGCGCGCGTCCTCGAAGACCGCCGCCATGTCGCGCCAGTCGTCGTCCAGGACATCCGCCTTGGCCGCGACCCGCGCCTCGGGAAGCATCGGGAAGGTGACCAGAGACACTTCCCAAAGCTCCAGCTCCGACAACAGGCGCTGCCCCTTGCCGTCGCGTTCTGCCTTAACCGTGCGATAGCCGATCGACAGCCCGTCGATAGCGCCCGCCTGGACCAGCGCCGCAACTTCGCGGCCCTTCTCAACTTCGGTCAGGATGCGCCCCTTGACCCAAAGGCCGGTGGCATCCTCGCGCACCTCGTCCCAGATCCCGATGGGCTGGGCCGGATCATGCTGCCACAGCATCTTGACGCTGCCCCCGCTTGCGGCCAGCCGCTTCAGGCTCGCGGCATAGGCCCCCTTCTGCACGACATCGCCGCCCTGATCCTTCCGACCGAACAGCGAGGCATAGCCCGCGACCACATGCCCGTCAGTCACCTTCAGACCTGCCTCCGGGCGCGTGTATTTCCGTTCCGGCGCGCCATATTCGCCCGTCATCGCTTCACCTCGTTGCAACTTCGATTACCGCCTCGGTCATCTGCGCCAGCAGAAACGCAGCCACGCCGTAAACTCCCAGCCAGATGCGCCTTTCCAGGCGTTCCAGCGCCGCCTCGATCCGGCCCAGCCGGTAGTCCAGCGCTGACCAACGCTCTTCGGCCACCCGCTCGTTCGCTTCGATCCGCGCGGCAGCAACCGAAAGGTTGTCGTGCAGGACCCGCACGCCGGGTTCTGTCTTGCGGACCGTCATTCGTCCTGCTCCAGCGGCGGCAGGCCAAGAAGTGTCCGCTTCTCGGTCACGCTCAGGAAGTCCGCCGCTCCGACCCGCGCCCACAGCTGATCCCGCTCTGCCGCCAGCGCTGGCACCTGGTCCAGGTCTGGCTTCAGTTCCACCGCCCCGCCCGCAAACCGCGACAGCCAATGCGCGAGGTCCGCCATGACCTTGGTCGCCAAGGGCAGCACCGTCAGCCGGTAGA
>JBJTSJ010000033.1:0-2549 GCA_046076605.1 Tabrizicola sp. | reverse complement strand
GTTCCGGTGAACTATTTGGGCAGCAACCAGCCGCAGGACGCGCGCCACCATTTTCAAGGGCTGCGGGAAGCCAAGCCCGACCTTGTGGGCATCGCCGTGTTCGACAGACTCGACCGAGAGTTGCACAAAGGGTCTGCCCTGACTGAGAAGATGTGGACGCGACGCGAGATCGAGAACTACCTCGTTACCCCGGCAAGCCTGATCGGTTTTGTGAATCTCGGCTTGGCAGAGGACGACTTGCTGGCCGAAGCCGAGCGCCAACACCGAACGGAGATCATGCAAGCCTGCATTGCCGAGATGGAGCAGGCCTTGAAGGTGGCGCGTCGGCCTGATCCCTGGGGACCAGACATCAAGGTAACGGACGACTTTCTGGACCCCCTCTTTGAAAACTACTACCAGCGCTTGGGCACGCCCCAGCAAACCTACAAGCGCGACTATCACGGCTTGGCCGACGCCCTGCCGCTGGAACTGATTGCGCCCGAGGTTGTGGGCATGCTGGACGCCATCGTCGAGGTTGCACAGAACGCGAAGCCACAAGCATGAGCAGATTCAAAAAGACCTACGACCTTAGCGAGGCCGAGCAGCGCGACCTGTTCAACCTGATCCAGCAGGGCAAGGCCCTGCCCGAGAAGTACCGCTTCATCCTGTTCGAGGACAAGCGGGAGGTCGAGCTGGTGTGGAACGGCAAGACCCGCGACGTTTGCACGACCGTGCTGCCATTCCAGACGCTGGAACACATCGACGAGCCTCGGACGGAGACCAAGACCCAGGGCGACCTCTTCGATAGCCGTGGACGGCAGATGAAGGGGTGGTCCAACAAGCTGATCTGGGGCGACAACAAGCTGATCTTGTCGTCGTTGAAGGCGGGGCCGCTGCGGCAACAGATCGAGGATGCTGGTGGCTTGAAGCTGATCTACATCGACCCGCCGTTTGACGTTGGGGCTGACTTCTCGATGGACATCGAGATAGGGGGTGAGACCTTCCACAAGGAGCCCAACCTGCTAGAACAGATTGCCTACCGCGACACGTGGGGCAGAGGTGCGGATAGCTTCATATCCATGCTCTATGAGCGTCTAGTCCTGATGAAGGACTTGCTAGCGGAAGATGGAAGCATCTTCGTCCACTGCGACTGGCGCATGACTGCACTGATACGTCTGGCCTTGGATGAAATTTTCGGACGGGAATCCTTCAGCAACTCGATTTGCTGGCGGTACTCTGGGTGGAATAAGCGGCTCGCCAGAAGCTTCGAGCGTCGGCACGACACCATCCATTTCTACACTCGATCGGACTCCCCTCTGTTCAACTCTTTCTTCGAACCCTGGGCCTCAAAGGAGCAGTACGTCAAGGCTCGCAAACAAAAGGTTCATACGGATGAGCAGGGTCGGGAATACGTGCTGTCAGACGCTGGTGGCGGAAAGAGGATCCGCCGGTACATAGACGAGGTCCTGGAAGAGGGGGTTGTCGTCGATGATGTTTGGTACCTCGACAAGCTGAACAACTCAGCCAAAGAGGGTCTAGGGTACCCGACACAAAAGCCCGAGGCACTGCTGGAGCGCATCGTCAAGGCGTGCACCAACAAGGGCGACTTGGTCGCTGACTTTTTCGTGGGCTCGGGAACGACTGCAGCCGTAGCTGAAAAGCTCGCGCGGAAGTGGATTGCAACTGACCTGGGTAAGTTCAGCGTCCACACCACCCGCAAGCGACTCATCGGCGTGCAGCGTGAGCTGAAAGCCTCAGAGAAGGACTTCCGAGCCTTCGAGGTCTTGAACCTCGGACGATACGAGCGTCAGGCCTATCTCAACATCGGCGGCCGTCTGTCCGCAGGCCAAAGGGCGGCGGCCTTGGCAGAGAAGGAACGCGAGTTCCGCGACCTGATCCTGCGTGCCTACAAGGCAAGCCCGCTGGGTGCAGAAGGTGCGGCACAAGACGGCTTCTTCCACGGAGCCCGTAATGGCCGCCTTGTGGTCATCGGGCCAATCAACCTGCCAGTGGGTCGCTTGTTCGTCGACGAGGTCATCACCGAGTGCCGTAAGCGAGGGGCCTCGCGTGTGGACATCCTGGCCTTCGAGTTTGAAATGGGTCTGTTCCCTGCCGTGCTGGAAGATGCGCGCAGCAAGGGCATCGAACTCAGCCCGAAGTGCATACCCTGCGAGGTGTTCGACAAGCGGGCCGTGGACAAGGGCCAGGTGGTCTTCCACGACATCAGCTTTGTGGAGGCCAGCCCCCGCTACGACAAGAAGAACAAGCTCGCCCTGTGTATCGAGCTGTGCGACTTCTCCGTGTACTACACGCAGGGGGCGAAGAAGGACGCGACCGCCGCACTGAAAGAAGGCAAGAGCGAAGTGATCTGCGAGCAGGGCCAGCTCTACAAGATCAGCAAGAGCAAAGACGGCATCGTCAATCGTGAGCGGCTGACCAAGCACTGGACCGACTGGGTGGATTACTGGGCCGTGGACTTCGACTACCTGCAACGCAAGGAGATCATCAAGGTCCCCGTGGGCACGGGCATCGGTGGCGTAGCCAGCCTGGAAGGCTTCGAGCCGCCACAG
>JBJTSJ010000032.1:0-6759 GCA_046076605.1 Tabrizicola sp. | reverse complement strand
CGCGGCTATGACCAGATCGTCCATGACGTGGCGCTGCAGAACCTGCCCGTCCGCTTCATGATCGACCGCGCCGGACTGGTGGGGCAGGACGGCGCGACCCATGCCGGGGCCTTCGACACGATGTTTCTGGCGAACCTGCCGAACATGACCGTGATGGCGGCGGGGGATGAGGCGGAACTGGTGCACATGATCGCCACCGCCGCCCGGCACGACGAGGGGCCGACTGCGCTGCGCTATCCGCGCGGTGAGGGGATGGGCGTGGCGCTGCCCGAACGCGGCACGCCGCTTGAGATCGGCAAGGGCCGCATCCTGCGCGAAGGCAGCGACGTTGCTCTGCTCTCCTTCGGGGCGCATCTGGCGGAAGTGCTCGCTGCGGCCACGGTCCTGGAAGCCGAGGGAATTCACGCGACCGTGGCCGATGCCCGCTTTGCCAAACCGCTGGATCACGCCCTGATCGACCAGCTTTACCGCGAGCATCAGGCACTGGTTACCATCGAGCAGGGGTCCACCGGTGGATTCGGGGCCCTGGTGCTGCATCACCTTGCCGCGACCGGCGCGCTTGACCGACGTGGCGCGATCCGGACAATGACGCTGCCAGACTGCTTTATCGACCAGGCCAGCCCCGCGCAGATGTACGCCTGGGCCGGGCTGGGGGTAGAGGACATTGCCCAGACGGTGCGACAGGTGGTTCGTCCAGCGCTGTCTGGTGGGGTTGTCAACCTGCGCTGACACTCTCTGTCTTTAGCTGTGGAAAAACTACCAGAAGTGTAAACTTCACGCGGGATTTTCTGCAGAACTGTGCTAAGTTCGCTTCGCTGACTACGCTTGGGAGGGCGAGAGCAGTGAAGTTCCAGCAGGTCTACACAGTCGTAGACAGCGAATATCGTGTCCTCTGGGTCGGTGGGGAATGGGATGAGGTCGCCCTCAACGGAGGTGCGAGTTCTGCCACGTCCAACGCCGTGTTGTCGACATCGGTGATGTCACATATCGCCGGATCGGAGACTCGCGCCGAAACGGCACGCATGATCGACGCAGTGCTTGAGCACAAACGCACCCTGAGGCTGGAGTATCGCTGTGATTCCCCCAGCATGGCGCGCAAGTTCCTGATGACCATCCAGCCGATGAAGGACGACCGCGCGCTGATGGTGCATGACCTGAAGGACGCCTGGCACTACTCGCCGCCCCTGAATCGCTGGCACTACGACCCGGCGGCGAACAATGTGAAGTGTTCCTTCTGCGGCAATGTCAGGCTGGCCGGGGAAACCGAGTGGACTTCCTGCGACGACATTGGCGAACGGCATCCGACGCATGTCACCTATGAGGTCTGCAACAGCTGCGAAGCGTCCATCGACAAGGCGGTCGAGGACGTGCGGCTGGGGATCGGGGTCAGCGTTCCGCTGGATGAGGACAAGCTCTCGCGCTGACGTCCGGCGGGTCAGGTCATCTGCCAAAGGGAATACAGGTCCGGCCCAAGGCGCAGCGTTTCGGCCAGCCTCGGGCGCGGGGCGTCGGCCAAAGCATCAAGCTGCAAGGCACCCAAAGCGGGATGACCCTCGACCCCGATCAGCGCGCCGCCGGAAAACAGGGCCAGCTCATCAACCAATCCTTCCCGGATCAGGGCTGCAGCAAGGGTGCTGCCCCCTTCGCTGAGAATCCGGGTCAGGCCCTTGTCGGCAAGGCTGCGCAGGGCTGCGGGAAGGTCGAGATGGCCAGCCACCTCGGGCACTTCAAGCAGCAAGGCTCCGGTATTGCCCCAAGCGTGACGCGCGGGGGCCGGGGCTGAGGGCCCGTGCAGGATCCATACCGGATTGTCCTTGGCCGAGCGGCCAACACGACTGTCGGGCGCATGGCGCAGGGCGCGGTCCAGAAGGATGCGCACCGGCTGCCGCACGGTGCCCATGTCGCGGACCGTCAGGTCAGGGTCATCGGCCAGCGCCGTGCCGGACCCGACCATCACCGCGTCGTGGGCCAGCCGCAGCGCATGGACCTTGCGCCGCGCCTCGGGGCCGGTGATCCAGCGGCTTTCCCCGCTGGCCGTCGCAATGTGGCCATCCAGCGTTGCAGCCAGTTTCAGGGTCAGAAGGGGTAAGCCCTGCGTCACTCGCTTTAGGAACCCCGCATTCAGCCGTCGCGCAGGACCCGGCAGGACGCCCTCGGTCACCGCAATCCCGGCGGCGCGCAGCATGGAATGGCCCTTGCCGGACACGCGCGGGTCGGGGTCGGTCAGCGCGGTGACGACACGGGCGACGCGGGCGGCGATCAGCGCCTCGGCGCAAGGCGGTGTCTTGCCGTGATGGGCGCAGGGTTCCAGCGTGACATAGGCCGTGGCACCTTCCGCGCGCGGCCCCGCCTGCAGCAAGGCGCGCACCTCGGCATGCGGGCGCCCGCCCGGCTGGGTCCAGCCCCGCCCGACGACGATCCCATCCTTGACGATGACACAGCCCACGGCCGGGTTCGGCCAGACATTCCCCAAGCCCCGCGCCGCAAGACGCAGGGCATGGGCCATGTGACCTTCGTCGCTCACTCTTCCCCGGCGGCTCCGGGCCGAAGTTCAGAGACAAAGCCGTCGAAGTCGTCCGCCGTCTGGAAGTTCTTGTAGACGCTGGCAAAGCGCACATAGGCGACGGTATCGATCCGGGCCAGGCTTTCCATCACGATCTCGCCGATGACCTTGGACGAGATGTCCGTATCGCCAAGGCTTTCCAGTCGCCGCACGATGCCCGAGATCATCTGGTCGATCCGTTCGGGATCGATCGGACGCTTCTGCATCGCGATGCGGATCGAGCGTTCCAGCTTGGACCGGTCGAAATCCTCACGCTTGCCAGAGGATTTGATGACGACCAGATCACGCAACTGGACGCGTTCATACGTGGTAAAGCGGCCGCCGCATGCCGGGCAAAAGCGCCGACGGCGGATCGAGACGTGATCCTCCGCCGGGCGAGAGTCCTTCACTTGCGTGTCGATGTTGCCGCAGAACGGGCAGCGCATCGGCCCCTCCTTGCTTTGTTGTTACACCTGCCTCAAGGCCGGGTGTTGCCCCCGGTTCCTGCCACTGACTATAGGGGAGTGTCATGGATTTCGGGAAGGCCTATATTTGAGCCCCAGAATATGGGGCCTCTACTGTGGCGGAGGAGACTCAGCCGACTTGAACCGTAGGTAGCCGGATGCATAGATGAAGCAGGCAGGGGCGTAAGAGCGGCAAGCTCGGGGCAAGAGGCAGGACGTGGCAAGCATCGCACTTTGCGGCATCGTCAAGAACGAGATCCACGGCATCGTCGAATGGTTGGCACATTACAAGGCTCTGGGTTTCACCGATTTCCTGATCTACGACAACGAAAGCACCGATGGGACGAGTGATGTCTTGCGGACGTTGGACCAAGCGGGAGAGCTGGTGCATCTCGAATGGCCACATGCCATGGGCGACAGGCCGCAGCGCATGGCCTACCAACATGCGCGAAGACGTTCCGACGTGGATTGGATCGCGTACTTCGATGCGGATGAGTTCCTGTTCCTGCGTGCCGATGCCAGCATCGACATGTTCCTGAGCCGTTTCGAGGCGAATGTTGGCGCGATCGCGTTCAACTGGACGGTCTTCGGCAGCGGGGGCCAAGAGAGGTATCGTCCAGCGCCGGTCATCGAACGGTTCACCGACGCCCTGCCCGAGGATGCAAGGCTGCACCTGACCGTAAAATCCATAGGGCGGCGCGCAAGCCTCATCGGCAACGGGATTCATCGGGTCGAGGTTGGCGAAGGGCGCTACGTCAGTCCGTCGGGTCGGGCGGTCAGGTTCCAGAATGCTCGTGCGGTCCGGGAACGGGACGTGACCGTCGCTACCATCCATCACTACGCGGTCAAGTCGATGGAGGAATTCTCCATCAAGCGGGCTCGCGGCGGCGCAAATACCCAGTTGCACGACCGGCGACGTACCCAACTGGACCACGGCTTTGCCGCCTACAATGCCGGAGGTGTACTGAACGACGACCTGGCGCGAAGCTCGGGGCTGATGCGCGCCGAGGCGATGCGGCTGTGCCATATTCTGCGGACGGCGGGTCTGAGTTTCCCGGTCTGGCCGTTCATTGAAGCGGAGTAGGCCCGCATGACCATAACCAGCATCGCCCTTTGTGGCATCGTCAGGAACGAAATCCGCGGGCTGGTGGAATGGTTGGCGCACTACAAGGCCCTGGGGTTCACCGATTTCGTCATCTACGACAATGAAAGCACCGACGGCACGGACAAGGTGCTGCAGGCGCTGGATGAGGCGGGCGAGCTGATCCGGATCGAATGGCCGCACACCGTTGGGGTGAATCCGCAAATCCTGGCCTACGACCACATGCGGAAGTCCTCGACCGTCGATTGGATCGCGTTCTTTGATGCCGACGAGTTTCTGCTTCTGCGGCAGGACACCAGCATCGGCGATTTCCTGCAGCGGTTCGGCGCGGACGTAAGCGCGATCGCGGTGAACTGGGTCCCGTTCAACAGCGGTGGCCAGGACAGATTTCGCGCCGCCCCGGTGATCGAGCGCTTTATCGAAAGCCTGCCTCCCTCGGCGCACTATTGCCATATCGTCAAATGCATCGGACGCCGCGTCGCCCTGAAGGGACACCACATCCACAGCGCCTTTTTGCGCAGGGGCCGTTACGTGACGCCTTCGGGAATGGATGCCGTGTTCCGGTCGCGGACCAAGACCGAGACGCCCGACGTAGAGGTGGCGGCGCTGCATCACTACATGGTCAAGTCCCTGGAAGAATTCGAAGAAAAGCGGATGCGCGGCCATGCCAACTCGCACAATGCCGACAGGAAGCGCACCAAGCTTGACGATCGTTTGCAAGCTTCCAACGCGCCGGGGACGCGAAACACCGACCTTCTCGCCTGGTCGGGCCGGATGCGGGCCGAGGCGATGCGGCTGCGGGGCATTCTTTTGGACGCGGGGCTAAGCTATCCGGTCTGGCCCTTCGTCGAGGCCGATACCTGATGACCGATCTCAGCATAGCCCTGTGTGCCATTGTCAGGAACGAAATCCGCGGGATCGTGGAATGGCTGGCGCATTACAAGGCGCTGGGGTTCAGCGATTTGGTCATCTACGACAATGAAAGCACCGACGGCACGGACAAGGTGCTCCAGGCGCTGGATGAGGCGGGCGAGCTGATCCGGATCGAATGGCCGCACAGCATGGGTGCCGAACCGCAACGCATGGCCTATCAGCACATGCTGAGGCATTCGACCGTCGACTGGATCGCGTTCTTCGATGCCGATGAATTCCTGTTCCTGCGTCGCGATGCCAGCATCGGCGCGTTTCTTGGCCGGTTTGGCGACGACGTCAGCGCCATCGCGGTGAACTGGGTCGCGTTCAACAGCGGCGGACAGGATCACTATCGCCCGGCTCCGGTGATCGAACGGTTTACCGAGTGCCTGCCGCCTTCGGCCCGCTACAGCCGCAGCATGAAGGGCATCGGGCGGCGGGTCGGGCTCTCGGCACCCGGTGTCCACAGCCATGTTCTGTCCAGGGGCCGCTATGTGACGCCCTCGGGCACGGACGCCGTGTTCCATTCAACGAAGCTGACGCGAAGACCGGACACGAAGGTGGCGGCGCTGCATCATTACATGGTCAAATCCCTGGAAGAATTTCAGGAGAAACGGCTGCGCGGACATGCCAACTCACAGGATCCGGAGCACAAGCGCAAAAAGCTTGATGATCGGTTCGATGAAGCCAATGCGCCGGGGGTGCCGAATACCGACCTTCTGGCCTTGTCGGGCCGGATGCGGGCCGAGGCGATGCGGCTGCGTGCCATCCTGCTGGACGCCGGAGTAAGCTATCCGGTCTGGCCCTTCATCGAGGCAGAGTAGACCGCCATGGCCAAGACCCGCGTTGCCCTTTGCGCCATCGTCCGGAACGAGCTGAAGGGGATCGTCGAATGGCTGGCGCATTACAAGGTGCTGGGGTTCGGCGATTTCCTGATCTACGACAACTCCAGCGACGACGGCACGTCCGAGGTCCTGGCCGCGCTGGACGAGGCGGGTGAGCTGGTTCACCTCGACTGGCCACACAGCATGGGCGCGCGACCGCAAAGATTGGCCTATGGCCATGCGCTGAAGCATTCGGATGCCGATTGGCTGGCCTTCTTTGACGCCGACGAATTCCTGTTCCTGCGCCATGACCGGACCATCACCGATTTCCTGGCCCGGTTCGACGACGACGTCTCGGCCATCGCGGTGAACTGGATCGTCTTTGGCAGCGGTGGGCAGAAGACGTGGCGCGCGTTGCCGGTGACGGAACGCTTTACCGACGCTCTGCCGCCGACGGCTGCGGAAAACCACCAGGTCAAGGCGATCGGGCGACGGTCGCGACTGACGGGGATCGGCATCCATCGGGTGCCCGTCGCGGCTGGGCGCTATGTGATGCCATCGGGACAGGACGCAAGCTTTACCAGCCTGACGTCCTCGGTTGCACACGAGACCTCGGTCGCGGCGCTGCACCACTATGCGGTGAAATCGTTGGAAGAGTTCGGCGAAAAGCGCGCCCGGGGGGAAGCGAACTCGCACAACCCCGAGCTCAAACGCGCCAAGCTGGACGCCCGGTTCGCCGACTTTGACGCAGGCGGGGTGCAGAATGACGATCTGGCGCTGCGGTCCGCCCCGATGCGGGCCGAGGCAGCGCGGCTCTGTGCGATCCTGCGTGAGGCCGGGCTAGACTATCCGGTCTGGCCCTTCATCGAGGCTGGTTGAGCCGGGACGTGCCGCGTGTCGGCAGGCGCCACGGGT
>JBJTSJ010000031.1:0-4408 GCA_046076605.1 Tabrizicola sp. | reverse complement strand
CTTCGCAGACCTTGCCTGCCTCGACCACCGCGTCCATCGCGACGCGCATGTTTTCGACCCAGTTCAGGCTGTCGAAGACGCGGAAGACATCCACCCCGGTCTTGGCCGCCTGCGCCACAAAGCTTTGCACCACATTGTCCGGGTAGTTCGTATAGCCGACACCGTTCGAGGCGCGGAGCAGCATCTGCGTCATCACGTTCGGCATCGCGGCGCGCAGCTCACGCAGGCGCTGCCAGGGGCATTCCTGCAGGAAGCGGTAGGCGACGTCGAAGGTAGCCCCGCCCCAACATTCGACGCTGAAGAGCTGCGGCAGGTTCGCGGCATAGGCGGGCGCGACCTTGATCATGTCGATCGACCGCATCCGGGTTGCCAGTAGCGACTGGTGCCCGTCCCGCATCGTGGTGTCGGTCAGCAGGACCTTGGTCTGCGCTTTCATCCAGTCGGCGACGGCTGGGGGGCCCTTCTGCTCCAAGAGGTTCCGCGTGCCCATCGCGGGATCGGCCTTCAGCGCGGGGGGCTTGGGCGGCTTCGCCTCGGCCGGGAGCTTCGGGCGGCCTGCCGTCTCCGGGTGGCCGTTCACGGTGATGTCGGCGATGTAGAGCAGGATCTTCGTCGCCCGGTCGCGCCGCTTTTTGAAAGCGAAAAGCTCGGGCGTCGTGTCGATGAACTTCGTCGTGTAGGTGTCGTTCAGAAAAGTCTTGTGCTTCAACAGGTTGATGACGAATTCGATGTTGGTCGCCACCCCCCGGATGCGGAATTCGCGCAGGGCCCGGTCCATGCGGGCAATGGCCTTCTCCGGAGTCTGGGCATTGGCCGTGACCTTCACCAGAAGCGAGTCGTAATACCGCGTAATGACTGACCCCGCATAGGCCGTGCCGCCATCCAGACGTATGCCGTTCCCGGTGGCGGACCGATAGGCGGTGAGCCGCCCATAGTCGGGGATGAAGTTGTTCAGCGGGTCTTCCGTGGTGACGCGGCACTGCAGCGCTTGGCCGTTCAGCTTGACGTCAGCCTGCGAGGCCACCCCGGTCGCCTCGGGCAGGGATTTGCCTTCCTCGATCAGGATCTGGGCCTGGACGATGTCGATGCCGGTGACCTCTTCGGTGACGGTGTGTTCGACCTGGACGCGGGGGTTCACCTCGATGAAGTAGAACTTGCCCGAATCCATGTCCATCAGGAATTCGACCGTGCCCGCGCATTCGTAGTTCACGTGGGAGCAGATGCGCTTGGCCATCTCGCAGACTTCCTCGCGCTGCGCTTGCGTCAGGTAGGGGGCGGGCGCCCGTTCGACGACCTTCTGGTTCCGGCGCTGGACGGTGCAGTCACGCTCCCACAGGTGCCAGCAGTTGCCCTGCTTGTCGCCCAGGATCTGCACCTCGACGTGGCGGGCGCGGAGGATCATTTTCTCAAGGTAGCCCTCGCCGTTGCCGAAAGCCGCTTCGGCCTCACGCCGGCCCTCGCGGACTTTGCCCTCAAGCTCCTCCTCGTTCAGGATCGGCCGCATCCCCCGGCCGCCGCCGCCCCAGGATGCCTTGAGCATCAGCGGATAGCCCACCTCGGCGGCCTGTTTCTTGATGACCGTCATGTCATCGCCCAGCACCTCGGTCGCGGGGATGACGGGGACACCCGCTTCCATCGCCACGCGGCGGGCGCTGGCCTTGTCGCCCAAGGCGCGCATGGTTTCGGCGCGGGGGCCGATGAAGGTGATCCCGGCCTTGTCGCAGGCGTCGACGAAATCGGGGTTCTCTGAGAGGAGGCCGTAGCCCGGGTGGATCGCATCCGCGCCCGACATCCGGGCGACCCGGATGATTTCGGGGATCGACAGGTAGGCACCAACGGGTGAGAGGCCCTCGCCGATCCGGTAGGCCTCATCCGCCTTGAAGCGGTGGAGGGAAAGCTTGTCCTCTTCTGCATAGACCGCGACGGTCTTCTTGCCCATCTCGTTGGCGGCCCGCATGACGCGGATGGCGATCTCGCCCCGGTTGGCGACGAGGATCTTCTTGAACTCGGGCATTCGGGCCTCCCCCAAGGCTGGACGGAAGGACATTAGAGGCGCTGCGGTGCAGCGCAAGGGGGATTGCCGCCGTTTTCCGACAGAAATGCGACAGAGCGCCCCGTTCCGCTGTTAGCGCAAACATTCCTGCACCGGCTGGCCTGAACAATCGGTTAACGCAGGCCTTTCCCCCCGCGCCGATGCCGCTATACTGGCGTCCATGACCGGTTGGGACGAAGATCAGGCCTTCGAGGCCGCCGCCGCGCCCGTGCCGCTGTCGCAAAGGGCGATGGCGGCGCGGCCCATGCCCTATCTGGACGACCTGAACCCGGCGCAACGCGCGGCGGTCGAGGCTCTGGACGGCCCGGTCCTGATGCTGGCCGGGGCGGGAACAGGGAAGACCAAGGCGCTGACCTCTCGCATCGTGCATCTTCTGCACCAGCGTCGCGCCCGGCCGAATGAAATTCTGGCGGTGACCTTCACCAACAAGGCCGCACGCGAGATGAAGGAGCGCGTGGGCCGACTTCTGGGCGAGGTGGCCGAGGGGATGCCCTGGATGGGCACCTTCCACTCGCTGTCGGTCAAGATCCTGCGGCGGCATGCGGAACTGGTGGGGCTGAAGCCGAACTTCACCATTCTGGATACGGATGATCAGTTGCGGCTGTTGAAGCAGTTGGTGCTGGCCGCGAACATCGACGAAAAGCGCTGGCCCGCGCGGATGCTGGCTGGTCTGATCGACAGCTGGAAGAACCGGGCCTGGCTGCCCGAGAAGGTGCCGTCATCCGAGGCCGGGGCCTACAACAACCGGGGGACGGAGCTTTACGCGGCCTATCAGGACCGGCTGAAGACCCTGAATGCGGTGGATTTCGGGGATCTCCTTCTCCACTGCGTGACGATCTTCCAGACACATCAGGACGTGCTGGAGCAGTACCAGCGCTGGTTCCGCTATATCCTTGTCGACGAATACCAGGACACGAACGTGGCTCAGTACCTGTGGCTGCGGCTGTTGGCCCAGGCGCACCGGAACATCTGCTGCGTGGGCGACGACGACCAGTCGATCTACGGCTGGCGCGGGGCCGAGGTGGGCAACATCCTGCGGTTCGAGAAGGACTTTCCGGGCGCGACGGTGATCCGGCTAGAGCAGAATTATCGCTCGACCGGGCATATCCTGGCGACGGCGTCGGGGATCATCGCCAAGAACGCCGGTCGGCTGGGCAAGACGCTGTGGACGGCGGGCGCGCTGGGCGAGAAGGTGCGGCTGATCGGCCACTGGGACGGCGAAGAAGAGGCGCGCTGGATCGGGGAAGAGATCGAGGCGATCCAGCGGGGCACGCGCGGGCGGGATCCGGTGGACCTGAACCACCAGGCGATCCTTGTCCGGGCCAGCCACCAGATGCGGGCCTTCGAGGACCGGTTCCTGACCATCGGCCTGCCGTATCGCGTGATCGGCGGCCCGCGCTTCTATGAACGCCAGGAAATCCGCGACGCGATGGCCTATTTCCGGCTGGCGGTCTCGCCGGATGATGATCTGGCCTTCGAGCGGGTAGTGAACCTGCCGAAGCGCGGCCTTGGCGAAACGGCCCAGGCGAAGATCAACGTGCTGGCGCGGGGGGCAGCGGTGTCCTTGCTCGACGGCGCGCGGGAGGCGCTTGCGAAGGGGGTGATCCCGGGGAAGGGGGCCTCGCAACTGCGAGCGTTTGTGGATGGGGTTGACCGCTGGCACCTGGCCACGCTGCACCCGGAATACGACCACATCCGGCTGGCCGAAACGATCCTGGACGAGTCGGGCTACACCGAGATGTGGCAGAACGACAAGACACCGGAGGCTCCGGGGCGGCTCGACAACCTCAAGGAACTGATCAAGGCGCTGGAGCAGTTCGACAACCTGCAGGGGTTCCTCGAGCACGTCTCCCTCATCATGGACAATGAGACCGAGGGCGCGGAGGAGAAGGTCACGATCATGACCCTTCACGCTGCCAAGGGGCTGGAGTTCCCGATCGTCTTCCTGCCGGGGTGGGAGGATGGGTTGTTTCCGTCCCAGCGCAGCATGGATGAGAGCGGGCTGAAGGGGCTGGAGGAGGAGCGGCGGCTGGCCTACGTCGGGATCACGCGGGCGGAGGAGGTCTGCACGATCAGCTTCGCCAGCAATCGCCGGGTCTACGGGCAGTGGCAGTCGCAGCTTCCCAGCCGGTTCATCGATGAGCTGCCGGGGGACCATGTCGAGGTGCTGACGGCGCCGGGTCTCTATGGCGGGGGCTTCGGGGCGGCGGCGTCGGTGGGCTTCGGGTCGAGCCTGGAGGAGCGGGTTTCGAAGGCTGACGTCTACAATTCTCCGGGCTGGCGGCGGCTGCAGGAGAATTCGGGCGCGCGGCCCATGCGGCAGCCGCAGGAGGCGCGGCATGTGGTGATCGGTCT
>JBJTSJ010000030.1:0-11703 GCA_046076605.1 Tabrizicola sp. | reverse complement strand
CGCCCGGCCGAGCAGGCCTTCGGCATCGCGGAGGGCGGGCCGTTCCGGCGGCTGCCATTCGACGCCGAGGATCGGGAGCTTTTGTCCGGCGTGATCCGGCGGGTGGCGGCGCGCAAGGCGGAAAAGGTGGTGACACTGCGCATTCGGTCGACGGTGACCGGCAGCCCGGTGATCCTGCGGGTTAGTCCGGTGGCAGGCGGCGCGGCGCGGCCCCTGGCGCTGGTCGTGTCGACGGAACTGGTCTGGCCCGAAGGCTTTGCCGCGACGGTGCAAGAGGCGTTCGGGCTGACGGCGGCCGAGGTGGAGATCGTGCGCGGCGTGACGTTGGGCCTGCCCCTGCGCGACATCGCCGAGGCGCGGGGCCGGTCCTTGGAGACGGTGCGGACCCAGGTGCGGTCGGTCCTGGCCAAGACAGAAACGCACAGCCAGGCCGAGCTGGTGCGGGTGGTGCTGGGCCTGATGGACGTGGCGCTGGCCCCCTTGGGCGGGGTGGCGACGGCGCCGGTGCGGGGCGGGCTGGAGCCGCGGCCTTTGCGCGAGATGCGCGGGACGGACGGGCGGCGGCTGACCTGGATCGAGTTCGGCGACCCGGGCGGTTTGCCGGTCCTGTACATGCACCTCGATTTCGGGCTGATGCGCTGGCCTGCCACGGCGGAACGGGTGGCGGCGGCGCGGGGCTTGCGGGTGATCGTGCCGGTCCGGGCGGGGTACGGCAAGACCGAGCCCTTCCTGAAGGGGACCGACCACCTTGCAGGCGTGACCCGGGACTATGCGGCGGTCATAGATCGTCTGGGCCTGAAGGGCGCTATGGTAATCCCCCTTGGCGCGGACCTGCGCTATGCGCTGAACCTGGCCAACACCCGGCCCGACCTGGTGCGGGGCGTGGTGGGGGCGGCCTGCCAGCTGCCGATCCGCACGCCCGCGCAGTACGAACGGATGGACAAGTGGCAGCGCTTCATCCTGGCCAATGCGCGCCATGCGCCGAAGGTGCTGCCGTTCCTGGTGCAGGCGGGCTTCAGCCTGGCGCGGCGGCTGGGCAAGGATGCCTTCTTCCGCCAAGTGAACGGCGGAAGTGCTGCGGACATGGAGACCTTTGCGAGGCCCGAGGTGAAGGCTGCGATGCTGGAAGGCTCGGACATCTGCCTGGCGGCGAAATGGTCGGCCCATGCGGCGTTTACGGCCGAGTGCATCGGGTCGGAGAAGGACTGGTCGGCGGTGGTCCGCGCGGTGCGGGTTCCGGTGTTGCTGTTGCAGGGCGACCAGGACCCGCAATCGCCGGTGCAGACGATCCGGGAACTGGCGGCGGATTACCCTCAGCTGGAGGTGCGCTTTTTGCCGGGCTCGGGGCAGCTTTTGTTCTTTGCCGAATGGCCGATGGTGCTGGACGAGGTCGCGCGGATGCAGGCGGCGGTGCAGGCCTGACGGATTTTTCGCGCCGCTACCGCAATTGGGGTATGTGGCGCGGCGCGGGTTTCGCTAGACGAAAGGTGTCGCGCGATATTGGCGGCACGCGTTTTTCAAAAGGACCCTCTTGCGCACACACGGGGCGGCGGGGACTGGACCCTCGCCGCCCCGTCGTATTTCCGGGCCTCGTTGATCGGGATCAAGGACAGGGCGGCGGTCCCGTGCCATGGCAGGCTATCGCAGGGCACAAGAGGAGGGCCAGGACGCATGGAGGATACCCAGACCACCCAGACGTTGACCGCAGGTGCCGAGACAGTGGCCGCGCAGGTCCCACAGCCGAAGCCGCGCGCAGTGCCGGAAAGCCCGTTGCACCAGGCCTTCGAATCCGGCCGCTACCCCTATGCGCGCCTTATGGGCCGCGCGAGTTACGAGGCCGAGAAAGCCAGGCTGCAGGCCGAGCTTCTGAAGGTCCAGATCTGGGCGCAGGAGACCGGGCAGAAGTTCGTGATCCTGATGGAGGGGCGCGATGCCGCGGGCAAGGGTGGCACGATCAAGCGGTTCATGGAGCATCTGAACCCGCGATACGCCAGGGTCTGTGCCCTGACCAAACCCAGTGACGTGGAGAAGGGCCAGTGGTTCTTCCAACGCTACATCGCGCATCTGCCCACCGCCGGGGAAATGGTGTTCTATGACCGCAGTTGGTACAACCGGGCGGGGGTGGAGCGGGTGATGGGCTTCTGCTCGCCGTCCGAATACCTTGAATTCATGCGCCAGGCGCCGGAGCTGGAGCGGATGCTCGTCCGGTCGGGGATCCGGCTTTACAAATACTGGTTCAGCGTCACGCGCGAGGAGCAGCGGGCGCGGTTCCTGGCGCGGGAAACCGATCCACTGAAGATGTGGAAGCTGTCGCCGATCGACAAGGCGTCGCTGGACCGTTGGGACGACTATACCGAGGCGAAGGAGGCGATGTTCTTCTACACCGACACCGCCGACGCGCCCTGGGTGATCGTCAAGTCGAACGACAAGAAGCGCGCGCGGCTGAACTGCATGCGGCACTTCCTGTCGACCATCGACTATCCGAACAAGGATCCTGAGGTGGTAGGCACGCCGGACCCGCTGATCGTGGGCCGCGCGACGCAGGTTCTGGGGATGGGCCCGGCGATCTATGACGTCGCCACCCATCCGGCGATGCTGCGGGGCTGAGGCAAAAGGCAGAACGGCGCCGGGGACAATCTGCCGCTCTTGGCCCGGACCGGGCGGCCCGGTAGGGTGCGCGCCATGTTGCGAACTGTGCTTCCCTTTCTACTGCTTGCCGGTCCCGCCGAGGCCCATCCGCATGTCTGGATCGACACTGGGATCGAGGTGATCCTGAACGACCGGAACGAGGCGACCGGGGTCCGGGTCACCTGGACCTATGACGACCTCTATTCGCTGTATGTCGTGGGCGACATGGGGCTTGACCCCGACTGGGACGGCAAGCTGACCCCCGAGGAGGAGGCGCAGCTGTCCGGGTTCGACATGAAATGGGACGAAGGCTTTGCCGGGGACACTTATGCGCTGATCGGTGGGCAGGCGCTGGAGATGTCGCGCCCCTCGGACTGGACGGCGACATATGACGGGGCGAAGATCACCTCGACCCATCTGCGGACCTTTGCTGCCCCGGTGCCGGTGGGGGAGGAGCCCTTGGTCGTGCAGGCCTATGACCCGGGCTATTACGTCGCCTATTTGATCCCGGGCGACCCGGTGCTGACCGGGGGCATGGGCTGCTCGGCGCAGGTCTTTGTCCCAGACCTGAACGCAGCGCAGCAAAAGCTGATGGATGCGCTGGCGGAATACACACCCGACGTCGATGTCGAGGCCGAGTATCCCGCCGTGGGCGCCAATTTCGCCGAAGAGGTACGGGTGACATGCGCCGCGCCCTGATGCTGACGGGTCTGGTCCTGGTGCTGGCGCTGGCTGCGCTTTGGCTCTTTGGCGCGCTGGATGGGCTGGCGCGCGGGCTGGCGACCGTGCAGCGCGAGGCTCAGAACCAGATGGCCAGCGCGATCCGTGCGTTGCGGCGGGGCGATCCGGGGGCGGTGGCGGCGTTCTGGGCGCTGTGCTTCGGCTATGGCGTGCTGCATGCAGCGGGTCCGGGGCATGGCAAGCTGGTCATCGGCGGCTATGGCCTGGCGCGCCAGGTGCCGGTCGGGCGGCTGGCGGGGCTGGCGCTTGCGTCCAGCCTGGCGCAGGCAGCGGTGGCGGTCGCGCTGGTCTATGTGGTGCTGGCGGTCCTGGGTCTGGGCCGGGTCGCGGTCGAGGGCGCGGCCGAGCGTTGGGTGACCCCCTTCGGCCATGCCATGATTGCAGGCCTTGGGCTGTGGCTGGTCTGGCGGGGTGCGCGCGGGCTTTGGGCGATGGCCCAGGGCGATGCGGGGCATGGCGGCCAAAATGCGAGCCAGGCTCATGACCACCATGATCATGACCATGCCCATGACCATGCGCATGACCATGACCATGGGGGGCCGGATCATGTCCACGGGCCGCATTGCGGCCATGCCCATGGCCCTACGGTGGATCAGGTGGCCCAGCTCAAGGGTTGGCGCGACGGTCTGGCGCTGGTCGCCGGGATTGCGCTGCGGCCCTGTTCGGGGGCGTTGTTCGTGCTGATCCTGACCTGGCAGCTGGGCGTGGCGCTGGCGGGTGTCGCCGGGGCCTTTGTGAGGGGGCTGGGCACGGCCCTTGTCACCTGCGCGACCGCCGTCCTGTCGGTCTGGGTGCGCGAGGGCGCGGTCTATGAACTGGGCGGTGGCCGGATCGCCCGGGTCTTTCCGGTGGTGGAACTGGCCGTGGGCCTGGTCATCGCCGGTGCCGCGCTGGGCCTGCTGATCGGCAGCCTGTAGCGCCGCGAAAGCCCTGACTTGTGCCCCCCGTGCGGCAAGGGTAAGCCGGGCGCATGACACTGACCATGACCAAGACCGCCCATGCGAGGGAGACGCTCGTGCTGGGGCTTCCCCTCATCGGGTCGTCGCTGGCGCAGATGGCGCTGCATGTGACCGATACGGTCATGGTCGGCTGGTATGGCGTGGTGCCGCTGGCGGCGGCCGTGCTTGGCGCCTCGTCCTTCTTCATCGTCTATGTGGTGGGGTCGGGGTTCGCCAAGGCGGTGATGCCAATGGTGGCCGCGGCGCTGGGCAGGGACGACGAAACCCAGGTCCGGCGCGACACGCGGATGGGGCTTTGGTTGTCGATCGCCTTCGGCCTGCTGGTCTATCCGATCTTCTGGTGGTCCGAGCCGATCCTGCTGGCGCTGGGCCAGGCACCCGAGGTCTCGGCGCTGGCGGCGGACTACATGCGGATCGCGGGGCTGGGCATGGCCCCGGCGCTAGTGGTGACGGTGCTGCAAAGCTATCTCTCGGCGCTGCACCGCACGCAGGTCGTGCTTTGGGTCACGCTGGCCGCCGTGGTGGTCAACATCGGCGTGAACTGGGCGCTGATCTTCGGCAACTGGGGCTTTCCCGAACTGGGCGTGCGCGGGGCGGCGATTGCCACGGTGACGGTGCAGGTCCTGTCGCTGCTGGTGCTGGCGATCTATGCCGGGTCGCAGGCCGAGCTGCGGAAGTTCCGCCTGTTCCAGCGCTTCTGGCGGCCCGACTGGTCTGCAATGCGGCAGGTCTGGCGGCTGGGAGTGCCGATCGGGCTGACCGGGCTGGCAGAAGGCGGGATGTTCCAGGCCTCGGCCCTGATGATGGGCTGGATCGGCACGGTGGAACTGGCCGCGCATGGCATCGCACTGGAGGTCGCGGCGCTGACTTTCATGCTGCATGTGGGCCTGTCCAGCGCGGCGACGATCCGCATCGCGCGGTTTGACGGGCAGGGCGACCGGGTGGCGCTGCGGCGGGCGGCGAAGGTGGCGATCGTGTTGTCGCTGGCGGTGGCCGTGGCCTCGGTCTGCCTGTTCCTGGCGATCCCCGAGCCGATCGTGGCGCTGTTCCTGGACCTGTCGAAGCCGGAAAGCGGCGCGATCCTGGCCTATGGCTCGGTGCTTCTGGTGCTGGCGGCGGTATTCCAGCTGGCCGACGGCATGCAGGTCCTGGCGCTGGGCCTGTTGCGCGGGGTGCAGGATACGCGGGTGCCGATGTGGCTGGCGGCGGTCAGCTACTGGCTGATCGGCATTCCCTGCAGCTATGTGCTGGCCTTTCCCTTGGGCTTTGGCGGGCAGGGGCTGTGGCTAGGGCTCGTCGTGGGCCTCTTCTGCGCCTCGGGCAGCCTGATGTGGCGGTTCTGGCGGCTGGTGCGCTGACTACCGCCAGAGATGCGCGAGGCTGGCGAAGCGGCCCTGCAGCTTGGACAACAGGCGGTTCGCGCGGCCCGGATGCGGGATCTCGCCCGAGGCCAGCCGGTCAAGCGCGACTTCGGGCGGGCAAGGGCGGCGGCTGACCGGGTCCCAGTAGCGCGGATAGGCGACCAGCGCGGCATGGGAAAGTTGCATCAGGTCCGGCCGTGCCGTGCGGCGGTCGGGCACCGGGCCAAGGTCGCGGGTCAGGCCCCAGCCCGCATAGAACGGCGCACCCATGCAGGTGACGGGCAGACCACGGATCAGCGCCTCGAACCCCAGGAGCGAGGTCATGGTCCAGACCTCCTGCACCTGATCCAGCAGGCGGGCGGGGTCGGCGGAGCTGGCAATGATATCGGCCAGGCCCTGCAGATCGGTCGCGGCGATGGCGCCTGCGCGCAGACCCGCCTCGACATCCGGATGCGGCTTGTAGATCACCACCGCCCCTGGGTTCGCTTTCCGCACCTCCTGCAGCAGGGCAAGGTTCGTCCTGACCACCCCCGCACCGGTGCGGATCGAGGCGTCATCCTCGACCTGGCCGGGAACGAGGATCCGGTGGCCTTCGGGCAGGGCGGGCAGGTCGCCGCCGAGGTTGTATTTCGACAGGCCGGCAGAGGTCAGGCGCGCCACAAGGGCGGTGATCCGCTGGCGTTTCGCCTCGGTCAGGGGCGTGGCGATCAGCGCCTCCAGCCGCGAGGGGCGGGTCGGGTCGTAGTAGATACCGAGGTCGTCGGTGACGAGCGACAGGGGCGGGACGAGTTCGGCGCCAAGCCCGCGGGAGCGGAGGAAGCCGTCCTCGACCCGCAGGCAGGGGGCCTTGGGTGCGAAACCCGGAGGTTCCTTGCCCGCCCAGACCAGCAGGCTGCGGCCCGTGGCGCTGGCCAGCCGGTCGGCGGCCAGGGGATCGTCGCGGAACCGCAACGGGCGGGTGCTGCTGAAGACAGCCTGCAGGCGGGGGCGTTTCCAGAGGCGCATTCCGGTGGCGACATGGCCGCGGCGGTCCTCCTGCCAGTCACGGGTCTCGGCCTGCAGTTGGTGGATCACCTCCTCCAGCCCGCAGAGCCGGTCGCGGCAGGGGTCGTACCAGACGGGCGCGAGCAGCATCGCCCCCGCGAAGAGCTCATCCACGGGCAGGCGGCGGGTGCGGCGGGGGATCGGCGCTTGGTCGTGGGTCAGGTCCCAGCCGGCATAGAGGGGCTGGCCGAAGACGCGGGGGCGGTGGCCGTGCAGGATCGCCTCGAACCCCAGTTGCGAACTGACGGTGTAGACCTGAGCCGCATCGGCGAGCAGACGGTGGGGCGCGACTGGGGTCGTGAGCAGCGTCACCCGGCCCCCGGAATCCGAAAGGGTGTAGTGCCCGGACCGCAGGCCAAGCGTGGTTTCGGGATGGGTGCGGATCACGATGCGCTGGTAGGGATGGTCCCGCAGCGCGGTTGCCAGCATCTCCCGGAAGGTCTGGGCCGAGGCCCCGGAATACCGGATCGAGGCATCGCCGGCAGACTGGTCGACGACAAGGACATAGCCGGGATCCGGAGTAGGCAGGCCAGGATCATGATTGTTGTATTTGGACAAGCCACTTTCAAGAATACAACACGTTAGCCACTTAACCTCATTCAGAATGTTCGAATTGTACAAGTCACCAGACGATAGAATTTCCTCCATCCGCGACGGGCGACTGCTGTCGAAATGCACCCCGACCGGGTCGAACAGGAACCCGATGGCCGGACCGCCCCCCGCCCGCCCCGGAAGGACGGACCGCAGGAAGGCATCCTCGACCCGGACGAGCGGCACCCCGCGACGGGCTGCCAAAGTCTCGCCCCGCCAAGCGGTCGGGCTGCGTCCCCAGACCAGGACGCCTTCCCCCGGCCCCGGCAGGCTGAAGCGAAGCTCGTGCCCGGCCAACTGCAACACCCGGTGCAGCCGGGCATTGCGCAGGATCGACAGGTTCTGGTGGTAGAGCCGCCGGGGAACCCCGGCCAGCGCAGGCAAGCTGACCGCGCCCGTCACGGCGCCGTCAATCGCCCACGTTTGCAGTGTCGGCCAGACCCGTTGCCGCCGAGGTCGTGCCGGTGATGGCCCCCAGGGTCTTCTGCCACTGCACGAAGGGCGCCTCGGTAACGTAGAGCGTGTCGCCGTTGCGGATCTGGAAATCGCGCGCTTCGAAGAGGCCCGTGGGCTCGGTCAGGTCCAGCACATAAACGATGCGCTGGTCGCCGATCAGGTCGGGCCGACCGAGGACGGCGCGGGCGATCTCTTCGCTTTCGTCGCGCAGGACGAAGACGCCGGTCGGGTCAGCCGACATCGTGGACAGGCCGCCCACGGTTGCAATCGCCTCTAGCGCGGACATGGTTTCCGATTCGAACGGCACCATGCTTTGCGCCCCGGTCGCGCCCAGGGCGATGAACTTGCGGCTGTCTTCCTCGACCACGATCTTGTCCCCGGCCCGCAGCGCGATGTCGAGATTGGGGTTTTCGTACAGGTCGTTCAGCCAGATCTTGCCGGTGTGATTGCCGCGCGTCACGCGCACGATGGCAATCGAGGGATCGACCGTCACTCCGCCGGCCTTGGCCAGCATGGTAGCAAGGGTCCGGGTCGACGCCTCGATCGGGTAGACACCGTTCAGCCCGGCCTGGCCCGAGATCGACACGGTCGAGCCTTCGCCCGCAACCCGCGACACGCTGACCTGCGGGTCGGGCGTCTGGTCTTCCAGCTTGCGGGTGATGGCCTGGCGCAGGCCTTCGGGCGTCTGGCCTGCGGCCTTGATGCGTCCGCCATAGGGAATGTAGATGTAGCCTTGACCATCCACCTGGATCGAGGACAGGCCCGACACGCGCTGCCCGGTATTGCCGAGAAGCGGGTCGTCCTTGACGTTTTCGTAGACCGTCACGTTGATCGTGTCGCCTGCCGAGATCATGTCGGATGCGACGACGCCTGCGTTCCGGAAGCCATCGCTGAAGCCGAAGGTCGGCTGGACCGAAGTGGCACGCGTGACGTCGGGGGTGACGGTGACGATATGGGCATTGCCCTCTTGCTCGACCGATCCAGCAAAGATTTCACGCTTGTTCGGGCCGGAACGGGGCAGGCCGCAAGACGCAACGATGGCCACCGAGGCCAGCAAGGCAACGGCCTTTGCCGTGTGTGATATCCGGATCGTCACTGCCTGCATCCCCTGCGTTCTGCTTCGGATCTTTTTTGCGCATTTTCGCCAAGGGAGAGTAGCGAAACAACCTGAGGATGGCGAGTCCGGCGCGCTGAAATCAACGGACAAGCCGCAACTGTTGCCTTGGTGCCGCTGTCCCTTGCGACAGAGCCCTATAGGGGTCGTCGGACGCAAGCATCAAATCCACAACCTGTCGTAGAAGCCGCCTGCGTCCCCGCGAGGAGTAGAAGCCGCCAACCAGCTGCGAAGTCTCCAGCAGGTAGTGCCGGTAGTCGCGGTAGGCGCGGGTGTCGGGGCGTTCGGGGGCGGCGAAGAATGTCTCCAGCGGTTGAGTGGAGACGAATTCGGGCTTGGCATAGACTGCCGCGCCAAAGGTCCGCAGCGGCAGACCGCGCCAGAGCGCCTGTTGCCCGGCGGTGGAATTCACCGTCACTGCGGACCGCGCGTCGTTCAGAAGCTGCGCGAGTTTGCCGCCCCTGACGAAATGGACGCGATCCGCGACGTCGTGCAGGGCGGCGAGACGGCGGATTTCGGGCAGAAGGGGCACGCGGCCGTCTTCCAGGGGATGCGCCTTGAAGACCAGGTGGTGATGCCGCGGCGCGCCTTTGGCGAAGCCTTCCATCACCACGGCCAGAAACTCGGTCATGCTGGCAAAAGGCGAGTGGTCGCGAAAGCTTGCATCATGTTCCAGCTGCAGGATCGCTAGGTGATAGGGAAATCCGCCGCGCCGGATGGCCCTGGTGGCAAGTCGGCGTTCCAGCCGGTGGAGCGGCATCAGGAGGAAACGTCTCAGGTAGAGCCGGAACTCCTGCCACACCGTCAGCGCGCGGTGGGGGCGGAAGTTCGCATAGGCCCGGAAGCCCGCTGCGACAAAGCCGTGGTAGAGCGCGCCCCAGAACATGTGCTGGCGCATGTCGCCCCAGGTCGCGGGCACATCGGGCAGGTCGAGGTCGACCTTGGCCAGCGCGCCCTGCATGTCGGGGACCGACAGGTCCATCAGACGGGAATGCCCGTTCGACCCGCCGCGTTCGTAGGTGACCCAGTAGGGGCGGAGGTAGCCTTCCTCGAACACATGCACGGTGATCCCGCGCGCCTTGGCGATGCGGATCGCCTGGGCGTGGATGCCCCGCGTATCGCCGTAGAGGACCAGATCGGTGATCGCATGGCGGGTCATCAGGTCGGCGCAGACCCTTGGCCACTCGTCCTGCGGGTCCTGGAAGGCGATGAAGCCGGGGCCGGGCCAGAACACGCGGTCGCCCAGGTTGAAACCCACGCGCCAGACCTGCACCCCTGCCGCGCGCAGCTGCTGCCCAAGCAGGTGGAACCAGGGCCCGTGCGGGCCTTGCAGGAACAGGAAATGGCGGGCGGTGTCGGTCAACGTGGTCCCGGGTTTGCGGCGATCTTCGGCGGTTGGCCTTCAGAAGTGGTTAACGGATCATGGCCGCAAGTGGCGAAGGCTTGCAAGCGGGCGGGGTGGGCTTTACCTCGGAAGCGTAGGTCAGGGAAAGCGCGAGGCGGGCATGTTCACCGGAATTGTCACCGATGTGGGGCGGATCGTGGAGACGAAGGTCACCGGCGACCTGCGCGCACGCATTGCCACGCGGTATGACGTGGGCGGGATCGACATCGGGGCGTCGATCGCCTGCGATGGGGTCTGCCTGACGGTGGTGGCTTTGGGACCGGAGGGGTGGTTCGATGTCGAGATTTCCGCCGAGACGGTCTCGAAGACCAACCTGGGCGGTTGGGTTCCGGGCAAGCGGGTCAACCTGGAACGCGCGCTGAAGGTGGGGGATGAGCTCGGGGGCCACATCGTTTCCGGCCACGTGGACGGGCTGGCAGAGGTGGTTCGCGTGGTCCCTGAGGGCGGGTCGGTCCGGGTGACCTTCCGCGCGCCGGAGGCCTTGGCCCGGTTCATCGCGCCCAAGGGGTCGGTGGCGCTGAACGGGACCTCGCTGACGGTGAACGAGGTTTCGGGGCCGGAGTTCGGGGTGAACCTGATCCCGCATACGCAGGAGGTGACGACCTGGGGCGAGGTGGCCGTGGGGGATCGGGTGAACCTGGAGGTCGACACGATGGCCCGCTATGTGGCGCGGCTGCGGGAGTATGACTGAGGTTTCGTTTGTGGTCGGCCCCGGAGGGTTTCACACCCTCCGGACCTCCCGTGGGATATTTGGGGAAGAGAAAGCGCAATTTTAATCAAATGGCTCGGAGTTTCTGATGGGCGAGATCGGGCATAACGGCGGGCCGTCGCTGGAGGGCGGGGTGAGCTGGCGGAAGCACTGCTGGTCCGCGGCGCGGGAGCAGTTGTTGCCCACGCTGCCCATCGAGGTGGTGCGGACGCGGGTTCGCCGGGCGCAGGCGCTGGGGCTTGACTACAAGACCTACGCTGGCGTCAGGGCGGCGACCGGGCATGATGTGGTGGCGTTTCTGTTCTCAAGCAATGCCTTGCGGGTGTCGGTCCTGCACCCGGCGATGCCAGAGGCGCGGGTGGTGAAGCTTGCCGACGTGCAGTGCGGTCGTCTGGCACTGGCGGTGGCTCCGCTGACACCGGGGATGGTCGAGGCGGCCAATCCGGTGCTGGATGGGGTTTACCTCGCCCCTTACGCGGTGGCGGGGTTCGGCGAGATGCGGGAGCGGGTGCGGGCGGCTCTGGGCAAGCTGCCGTCGGACCAGGTGATCCTAGTGGGCGACCTTGGCCTGGAGCGCGACTGGTGCGCGGCGGGGCGGCTCGCGGGGTATCTGCCGGCGGAGCGGTATTTCGAGACCCCGCCCCGGACTTGATCCGGGGCCTCCCTTGATGCCACGGGGCCCCGGATCAAGTCCG